>JBKJLB010000012.1:0-3220 GCA_046597075.1 Pelobium sp. | reverse complement strand
GTTTAATACCTCACTCTCTGAAAAGCTAAAATATCCCAAACAATAATTATTCTCATCAGTTTTATTAATCATATTTCCTCTAATGTTAGAAGAAGGTACCGTAGCAAATACAGCATTAGCGTCTCCGTTTGCAGTACCGATTAATTTTCTTACGTAGTTATAATATCTTTGTGAAATACCTCTAAGTTTAATTTGTACGTTTCCTCCTTTTTTTAATTTAGATTCAGTAAATAAGCCAAAGCCTAAATTGCCATTAATAATCAGATCGTCAAAAGCGTCATAACTAGGAAACTTTCTATTTGCTGTTTCATAACTTAATAAGTAAAAGTTATTTTGTTCGATTGGATCTTTAAAGAACACCTTAATTGCGTACTCATCTTTGTTTACTCCAAAATCATCTCTTTGTTCTACATCTTCAATTGGATTAACAGCTATCAATTTTTCTGTTCCTACATAAGTTTCCCCTTTATTAATAACCGTTAAAGTATAGGTTTCGCCCATTACTGGTATAAAGTTGGTGCAGGTATATCTTCCTGAAAATCCATTTGTACTAGGTTCTTCTAAAAAATTGAATCTCACATTTGCAGAGTTTGTGATGTAAACGGTTGCATTACCCACTTTAGGTATTTCTTCTTGGTAGTACCCCGTTGTAGTAGATAATTTTATGGTTTGAACTCTCCCATTAGTACCTTTAACCCATACTAAGGCGGCATCTATAACCAATTTTGGTGACTGTGTATCTAGTTTAACTGTAATTACTTTCTCGCAGCTGCTAAATAAAACTACAGCCAGAATAGATATTATTGAAATAATTTTTTTCATGACATTAAAATTTGAAATTGTAGGTAAAACTTGGTACTGCGCCAAATATTGATATTCTTTTAGATTCGTTTATTCTAGTTTCTGCGTCTTGACTAAATATGATACTAGAAGCATTTTGTCTATTATAAATATTGTAGATACTAAAAACCCATTCACCCTGCCATTTTTTTACCTTATTAGGTTTGGGGGTGTAGGTTCCAGAAATATCTAAGTGGTGATATGCTGGTAAATTATTTTGATTTCTTAATCCAAAATTAGGGACACTAATATCTTGAAACTGATACCTGCTATTAGGTAAGGTAATAGGCTGGCCAGATTGTAAACTAAAAATAGAACCAAATCTCCATTTCTCACTTAATTTATAACTTGCAGTTATTGATAGATTATGCAATTTATCTGATCCAGATTTATACCATTCGCCGTTATTTATTCCAGTTTCTGTACTATTTCTTCCTGGTGTTTTTTGTTCTGATCTTGATAGGGTATAAGACACCCAGCCAGTTAAGTCACCAGTGTTTTTACGAAACATCATCTCTAAACCATAAGATCTACCTATTCCATTTAGAACTACCTGTTCTATAGCTTTGTTGGCTATTAGGTCTGTCCCATCAATATAATCTATCTTATTATTTATTTTTTTATAGAAGCTTTCTATTTCTAAAGAATACTTGTCTTCATTTAAGTTTTGGAAATAACCTAAAGCAACTTGATCCAATGATTGAGGCTTTAAGAAATTATCACTAGGCGCCCATATATCTAATGGTGTAGGGCTTTGAGTATTAGATAAAAGGTGTAGGTATTGATTCATTCTATTATAACTTGTTTTTATAGAATGATCATCATCTAAGGCATAAGAAATTGATACACGTGGTTCAAAATTATCAAAACTTGCTATTTTCTCATTGCTTTTATAACTTTTAGTGCCATTAGGGACACCTTTCTCATATACTTTTAATTCATTGTTAAAGGTAACTGCTTCGTTATTGGCATAAGTAAAGAGGTCTTGTTTGCCAAGTCTATAAAACATGCTGTATCGCATACCATAATTAACAGATAGTTTTTTTGTGACTTTTTGGTCAACATCAAAATAGATTGCAGGCTCTAAGGCATATTTTTTCGCTAATTGATCTTTGTTTATTTGAGATTCCTCGCCTAATGGCGTAATTGTACCAGGGTTAAATAAATAACGTTGAGCGTTTACCCCGTAAGTTAATTTCAAATTATCATTTAAATAATGTTTAAAATCATACTTAAAGTTTAGGTTTTGAACTTCACTAGCCCATTTAAAATCTGCAAAACCAATTTCTAAACCGTAGAAATAATTGCTATAAATAAGGGAAAGGTTCGAGAATAATTTATCACTAAATAACCTATTCCACCTAGCATTAACAACGGCATTGCCATAAGTATTAGTAAAATCTTTATTTAAATTAAAGTTATCTCTACCAAAATATCCAGAAAGATAAACCTTATTTTTATCGTTTAACTTATAACTAATCTTTGTGTTTAAATCATAGAAAGACGCAGCGCTTTCGATGTCTGTAAGTTTTAAAAATAAGTGTGCATAAGAACCTCTTCCTGCAAACAGAAAAGAACCTTTACCATTATTAATAGGTCCTTCGGCCATTAATCTGCTCGAAACTAATCCAATACCTCCACTAAATTTCAAATCATTTTTATTGCCCTCTTTTTGATATATTTCTAAAACAGAAGACAATCTACCACCAAAACGAGATGGAATACCCCCTTTATAAAGTTTGATATCATTAATCGCATCGGCATTAAAAACAGAGAAAAAGCCAAATAAATGTGAAGTATTGTAAATTGTGGCTTCATCTAATAGCACCAGATTTTGATCTGCACCACCTCCTCTAACATTAAAACCAGATTGTCCCTCACCAGCGTTAGTTACACCAGGCAGTTGTAAAATAGATTTGATAACATCTACCTCACCTAATACTACAGGCATTTGTTTAATTTCTCTAACGGTAAGCTTACTAATACTCATTTCTGCCCTCCTAATTTCGGAGCTCTTTTTTTCGGCATTTACAACTACTTCGGTTAAGGATTTGCTATTAGTGGCTAATAAAAAATCTTTTTTAGTGTTCTGTGATAGATTTATTGTTTCTTCTACTGATTGGAAACCCATAAATCCAATATTTAAAGTATAATCACCTTTAGGCAGGGTTAATGAATAAAAACCATATTCATTTGTTGTGGTTGCGCTATTTATTTCTTTAACATAGATGTTAACACCAATTAATGCTTCGTTTGAAGCTTTATCGGTAATTGTTCCACTCAAAGTAAATCTTTCTTGAGCAAAAGTTATTACTATTTACCTCAGTAATAACTTTTGCTCAAGAAAGATTTACTTTGAGTGGAACAATTACCGATAAAG
>JBKJLB010000387.1:0-5682 GCA_046597075.1 Pelobium sp. | reverse complement strand
GATGGAGTGGCTGCAACATATTCAATCTTATTTTTGCTTTTGGCTTTTTTACTCCATTAATCAAATAGGTTTGAACACCAAACTTTTGGGTTAAAATTTTAGCAATTATACTGTTATCTGCATAATCGGTAATCTTTAAAACTATCCCTTTGGTTTTATGAAGCATCACCTAAAAAATTAATATTTTTTAAATACGGTGTCTTTACCATATTCACTAAACATTTAAATAATCTCCAAATTTGCTCTTTCGGTATTGTCAAAAAATTCATTTGAACTGGCATAAAATATTTTGAGCTAATTGTGTAAAAGATGGGTTTGCCAAGCACCAATAAAACCCTGTTGTGAATAAGCATAAATAAAGCTTAGAAGAATAAAAAAATAAGAAAACTTTCTTCATCTTGAAATTACTAAATTACGTATTTTCCTAAAAGGTTTATTCATAATGCGCTATTGAAATGAATTTAATCTTAGATATTTGTATTTGATTTTTATTTATGTGGTTTCGTTTTTCTGGTTTTATTCTTGGTTATAAAAAGCTCATCCTTATTTTATTTATTGCAGCTACTATATTTTGGGGTTTTCAGGCTGCAAAAGTAAAATTAGCTTTTAACCCGGGTAAAATTCTCCCAACTACAGATGCAACTTATATCAGCTACACTAAATTTAAACAGAAGTTTGGCGAAGATGGAACCGTAATGGTTTTAGGCATTAAAACTAAGCAGCTTTTTAGCAAAGATTTCTATAATAATTGGAGCAAATTAACTACCGATTTAGAGAAAATAAAAGGGGTGAATAAAGTGCTTTCCATCAGTAACTTTAAAGTTTTAAGGAAAGATACAGTCAACAAGAAATTCGTAAGCTTTCCATTTTTTAAAGCCAAAATCAAAAACCAAATTGAGCTAGATAGTTTAAAAGGTCAGCTCAAAAATCTGCCATTTTATCAAGGAATATTATTTAATTACGATTTAGACGCAACAATTATCGCAGTTACTTTTGATGAGCAAATTCTTCAAACAAAAAAGAAAATAAGCGTTATCAATCAAGTTTATGACCTTTCGCAAGACTTTGCTAAAAAGCAAAATGTAGCAGTCCATGCATCGGGTTTACCCTACATAAAAACAATTTTGAGTACGCTAGTAGCTAAAGAATTTATGCTATTCTTGGGTTTATCCATTTTAATTTCAGCGCTCATTTTAGGTTTTTTCTTTAGAAATTGGAATGCCATTATTTTCCCAATTTTGTTTGTACTGTGTGGTGTGGTATGGAGCGTAGGATTAATGGCTACACTTGGCTACCAAATAACGCTACTGACAGGCGTAATCCCTCCCCTAATGGTCATAATCGGGCTTCCAAATTGTATTCTTATTTTAAATAAATACCACGCCGAGCTTAATAAATCAGTCAGAAAATCAATTGCATTAAAAACCACCATTGAAAAAATAGCGCTAACCACATTTATAGCTAATTTAACTACTGCCATAGGTTTTGGTGTGTTATATTTTACCAATAGCGATGTTTTAAAAGAATTTGGAGTAACCGCAGCAATTGGTGTTATGTTCACTTGGCTCATTTGCTTGTGTTTACTTCCTATCATTTGTAGTTACCTAGTTGCACCAAAAACTGTAGACTTAAAGAACAAAATTTTTGATCAATTCCTATCAGCAATTAATAGTTATGTGATTTATCAAAGAAAACGCATTTATTATGTCGTTGGTGTGCTTTTCCTTCTAGCTGTTGTAGGAATCTCGCAAATTAAAGTTAATGGATTTGTGGTTGATGATTTACCAAAAGACGATTTAGTTTACCAAGATTTAAGATTTTTTGAGCGCACTTTTGGTGGAGTTCTTCCGCTAGAAATAAGTATTGATAGCAAAAAGAAAAATGGCATTGTGAGTTTATCTAACATTAAAAAGATGGATAAACTGGAACGAATGATCAACGATTACCCTCTTGTTGGCAATTCAATTTCTTTAACCAACGTGTTAAAATATTCTTCTCAGGTTTTCTACAACAATCAGCCTTCATTTTATAGAATACCCAATGAAATGGAGAAGAATTTTATTTTACTATATGCAGCTAACGCTGGAAAAAATCAAAATATCACCAAAGGATTAATTGATAAAAATAGACAGGTGAGTAGGATTACTTTTCAAATGATGGACATCGGTTCTGAGAAAATGAACCAATTTTTGGAAGATTTGAAACCAAGAGTTGATTCTATCTTTAATCCCGAAAAATATCAGGTAAACTTAACAGGACCTGTTATTCTTTATGTTAAGGGAACAAACTATTTAGTAAATAATTTAAGAAACAGTTTGATTTTGGCAATTTTCTTAATCGGATTAATTATGTGGGTTTTATTCAGAGGATTTAAGATGGTGGTCATTTCTTTACTCCCAAATTTAATCCCATTGATGATTACTGCTGGATTAATGGGTTTATTAGGGATTCCGCTAAAACCTTCAACAATTTTAATTTTTAGCATTGCATTAGGAATTGCATCCGATCAAACAATTTATTTTTTAACCAGATATAAACAAGAATTGAATAAAAATGCGACTGACCAAATTCAAATAATTCAGGAAACCATTAAAGAAACTGGTTTAAGCATGGTTTACACCGCTATTATTTTGTTCTTTGGTTTTGGAGTTTTTGCTTTTTCTTCTTTTGGCGGGACCATTGCTTTAGGAACTTTATTGGCGCTTACCTTAGTATTAGCAATGTTGTTTAATCTCACATTTTTACCTTCTTTATTATTGGATTTGGCAAAAAAAGAGTCTAAGCTAAAATCTTAATCAGGAATCTTGAAAAAATAAGAAAAGTAATAGTTGTTAAAATTAGGCCAGAAATAATCAATACGCTACTGATTTCAGGATAAAATGTTTGTGAAATTAAGCCAGTTACCAGTACCATCAGGCCAGTGGCAAAAGTCCAGAAAGAGAGTTTAAATCCCTTTAATTTTAATCCAGATTCAAAATATATCCAAAAGAAAATATTACGCATTAACCAAATCACGCATATCATCACTAAAGGTATCGCGATTCTTAAAATCCAAAAATATTTTTCGATATCAAGATTAGTCAACACTAAAATAATGGCAAATAACACCAAACTAACGATGCATGCGATTAAAGATTTAGCGAAATATTGAACTTTCATGATTGAATTTTTATCAATATCATGATAATGCTAAGTTCAATCAAGAATTATTTGCAAAATACCAGATTGTTGGTATAGCTTAATTAATTCACTTTTTTTCGTTCCCCGTATCTTCTAAACATAAAAAAGACGTATAAAACCATCGAAATTGACACTAAAACTAAGCCTGCGCCAATAACATATATGCCATAATCTGGATTATAGAAATACAAGGCTCCGCCGAGCAAAGTTATAATTGCCCCAATTCTAAAAGTTGGTATTGATTTTCTAAGCATAAGAATCCGTTTATGAAATATACAATAATTTTCAATCCAAAAATTATTTTTAGCCGAGTGTTTAATTTTTAATCTCGGGCTATTTAATAATATTCTTTCAGTTTATTCAATATCAATAAGATGATGATTAAAAGTTGACATTAAAAACCTGCATTCATATCAAAATTTACAAACAAAACCGTAAATTTGCAACCTTAAATTTTCCGAGAAATAGCGCAGATGTACAAAGAATATAAGCAGTTAAATTTATCACAAATAGGGAAAGAGGTTTTAGAAAGTTGGAAAGCGGATAAGATTTTTGAAAAAAGTATCCAAAACCGTCCTGAAAACAAGCCGTATACTTTTTATGAAGGTCCGCCTTCTGCCAACGGAATGCCTGGAATTCACCATGTAATGGCCCGCTCTATTAAAGATATTTTTTGCAGATACAAAACGCTTAAAGGTTATCAGGTTAAAAGAAAAGGAGGCTGGGACACCCATGGCCTTCCTATAGAATTAGCTGTTGAAAAATCTTTGGGAATCACCAAAGAAGACATCGGCAAAAAAATCTCTGTTGAGGAATACAATGACGCTTGCCGTAAAGAGGTGATGAAATATACAGATGTTTGGAACGACCTTACCGAGAAAATGGGTTATTGGGTTGATTTAGATGATCCATACATCACTTATAAAAATGATTATATCGAATCTCTTTGGTGGATTTTAAAGCAACTTTATCAAAAAGGATTTTTATATAAAGGTTACACGGTACAACCTTATTCACCCGCAGCTGGTACAGGTTTAAGCTCACACGAATTAAACCAACCAGGCACTTACCGCGATTTAAAAGACACTTCGATTACAGCCGAATTTAGGTTAAAACCTGATCAGGTGCATCCATTGATGAATATCTTATTCGAAACACAAGAAGAAGATACCACCATCATCGCTTGGACAACCACGCCATGGACCTTACCTTCTAATTGTGCATTAGCTGTTGGTGAAAAAATCACTTATGTTAAAATCAAAACCTTTAATCAATATACTTTTGCCCCTGTGAGCATTGTGATGGCTAAAGATTTGGTTTCAAAATATTTTAAAGCCGAAGGAGAAAATGCCTCATTTCAAGTTTATAAAGGCGGAGATAAAATCATCCCATGGGAAAAAGCAGCAGAATTTTTGGGAAAAGAATTGGTAGGCTTACGTTATTTCCAATTGATGCCTTATGTTACTAATGAGGATTTAGAGAAAAATGCTTTCCGTGTTATTCCTGCTGATTTTGTGACTACTGAGGACGGTACAGGTATTGTTCATACCGCTTCTATTTTTGGTGCGGATGACTTTAGAGTAGCTCGTGAAGCGGGTGTTCCTTCTGTTTTGGTAAAAGACGAAAAAGGTAATGAATTTCCGTTAGTAGATAAGCAAGGTAAATTTGTTAAAGAAGTAACCGATTTTGCTTTGCGCTACGTAAAGGAAGAATATTATAGTGATGAAGAAAGAGCTGCTGCTGATTTTAAACCAACAGATGTTCTTATCGCCATAAAATTAAAAGAAGACAATAAAGCTTTCGACGTTAAAAAATACGAGCACAGTTACCCACATTGCTGGAGAACTGATAAACCAATTTTGTATTATCCTTTAGATAGTTGGTTTATTAAAACTACCGCCGTAAAGGATAAATTAGTTGAACTGAATAAAACCATCAACTGGAAACCAGAAAGTACCGGAACTGGCCGTTTTGGAAACTGGTTAGAGAATCTGGTAGATTGGAACCTTTCTCGTTCTAGGTATTGGGGAACGCCATTACCAATTTGGAGAACAGAAGATGGTACTGAAGAAAAATGTATAGGTTCTGTTGAGGAGCTCAATAAAGAAATTGATTTTGCAGCAGAAAAAGGCTTTATGCCAAAAGGTTTCCGTTTAAAAGACATGCATCGCCCTTATGTAGATGATGTTGTTTTGGCTACCGCCGATGGAAAGAAAATGATACGCGAACTAGATTTAATTGACGTTTGGTTTGATTCTGGCGCTATGCCTTATGCGCAATGGCATTATCCGTTTGAAAATAAAGAGGCTTTTGAAAGTGCATACCCAGCAGATTTTATTGCAGAGGGTGTGGATCAAACCCGTGGCTGGTTCTTTACTTTACACGCCATTGCTACCATGTTAAGCGAAGCAAGTGACGAAATAAAAGAGGTAAACGAGAAAAATCACTATAAAGGAATCGCATTTAGAAATGTAATTTCTAATGGATTAGTTTTAGATAAAA
>JBKJLB010000291.1:0-2881 GCA_046597075.1 Pelobium sp. | reverse complement strand
GCATATTGCCCAGGTACAATTAATCTAAAACCTTTTGCCCGTTTAAAAGAAGAAGATTTTTTAAATGATTTTAAAGTGAATGTTTTAGGCGCTGTGAAAGTAATTCAAATAGCAACTACTGCATTAAAGAAATCCGAAAATGCCGCTATTGTACTTTTTAGTACTGTTGCAGTACAAACTGGGATGGGTTTTCATGCTAGTATAGCTGCATCTAAAGGAGCTATTGAAGGTTTAACAAGGTCACTTGCGGCAGAATTTGCTTTAAGTAAAATTAGGGTGAATGCTTTAGCGCCATCTTTAACAGATACTCCATTGGCCAAAGGATTGATTTCTAGTCCCGAACGTAAAGAAGCATCAGACAAAAGACATCCCTTAGGAAGAATTGGTACTGCAGAAGAGTTAGCAGATGCCGCTTTTTTCCTACTTTCGCCCCAAAGTTCTTGGATAACAGGACAAATTTTAGGCATTGATGGCGGAATGTCATCTGTTAGAAATTTTTAAATGAAGCAAATTACCCAAGCTGAAATCATGAACATGGAGCGATTCTATCGTTCCACGTTCATGAACAGTATTTCTGGGTTCAAGAGTTTGCAGCTAGTGGGGACAAAAAATAAGGACGAAGCATCCAACCTTGCTATATTTAATTCTATTTTTCATGTTGGAGCATCACCTCCATATATTGGTTTTGTGGTTCGTCCTGATGCTAATCAACATGAAACCCTGTCTAACATTTTAGAGACCAAACATTATACTTTAAACAACGTAATTGAAAGCAATTTTATAGCTGCCCACCAAACCAGTGCTAGGTATTTGGAAGGGCAGTCTGAGTTTAAGGAGTGCGGTTTTACCGAGGAATATCTAGAAGGTTTTAATGCGCCTTTTGTAAAAGAGGCAAATATCAAAATTGGCCTAGAATTTAAAGAGTTTCTACCTTTTCTATTAAACCGAACCAAAATTGTGATTGGTGAAGTAAAGTATATTTTAATAGATGAAAATTTGATTGGTGAAGATGGTTTTGTAGATTTAACGAAGGCTGGTTCTGTAACTTCTGCTGGTTTAGATGCTTACTATACAACTAACGGGTTAGGAAGATTAAGTTATGCTAAGCCCGAAAAACAACCAGAGTTTTTAACCGTTATTAATCAGAAGGATAAGAAACAATTTTAGAACGTTCGAGCGGGCTATTCGCTTATAGTGCACTAGGCATTATTCTCAGGCAGGTAAGCCTGACTACCTTCAGGCAGTACTATACCTAACGCAAATGAATTTAAATTTAAAAGATGGCAACTAAACAAAAAATACAGAACGCATATATAGATTATATCTTAACAGAAGGCAAGAAACCAGCTTCAGTTTTCTCTTTTGCTAAAAAGAACAAATTTGCTGAAGAAGAATTCTATAAGCATTTTGGTTCTTTTGATACCATTGAAGGGAGTGTTTGGGCTGATTTTTTTTCCACCACTATTAAAGAAATTCAAGAACAAGAAGTTTGGTCAACTTACGCAGTAAGAGAGAAAGCGCTATCATTTTACTACAGCTTTTTCGAGTTACTTAAAAAACAAAGAAGCTTTGTTGATTATAGCATCAGTCATTTCAAAAAAGGGTTAAGTACACCAGTTCCGTTAAAAGAAGCAAAAGAAATCTTCGAACAGTTTAGCATTTCCTTAATACAAGAAGGTTTAGAAAGTGGAGAAATCAATGATCGGAAATTCATTAGCGACCGTTACAAAGACGCACTTTGGATGCAAGTTGCTTTTCTGTTAAATTTTTGGATAAAAGACTATTCTAAAGATTTCGAAAAAACTGATGAAGCCATAGAAAAAGGCGTAAACGTAACTTTCGATTTATTCCAACGCACTCCAATTGATAATTTGTTTGATTACGGAAAATTTCTTGCTCAAAACGCTGGATTTAAAATGCCTTTTTAGTACAGTGTACAGAGTATTGTGTATAGAGATTAAACCCTTTATTAAGTTGCAATACTCAATACTCTAGTCTCAATACTCAATACTATAGATATGAAAGAACAAAACAGTATCCCAGCAAGCAAAGTGGCCCGTTCCGCAAAATTTGTTGGTACTGGAATTAAAATCGGTGGAAATTACATCAAACATTATTCTAAAAAAATCTTCAATCCCGAATTAACGAAGGATGAATTGAATGAGGATAACGCTTCGGATATTTATGATTCATTAAGTCAGTTAAAAGGTAGCGCCTTAAAAGTTGCCCAAATGTTAAGCATGGATAAAAATATCCTGCCAAAGGCTTATGTAGATAAATTTGCGCTTTCTCAATACAGTGCGCCACCTTTAAGTGGTCCGCTCATTATGCAAACTTTTAAAAAGCATTTTGAGAAAACTCCAGATAAAATATTCGATAAATTTGATCTAAAATCTACTAATGCAGCATCCATTGGCCAGGTTCACAGGGCCGAATTGAATGGCGAAAAACTAGCAGTAAAAATTCAATATCCGGGCGTTGGTAATTCTATTTCATCAGATTTAAAGTTGATAAAGCCTTTTGCATTCCGTTTATTGGGGATGAGTGAAAAGGAATTAGACATCTACATGAAAGAAGTAGAAGAGCGTTTGGTAGAAGAAACAGATTACGAACTAGAGGTACAAAACTCTTTAAAAATTTCTAAGGCTTGCGCCGATTTACCAAATATTGTTTTCCCAACTTATTACAAAGAACTTTCTGGTCCAAGAATCATTACCATGAGTTGGATCGAAGGATTGCATTTAAAAGAGTTTTTACAAACAAATCCTTCACAAGAATTAAGGAATAAAATTGGGCAAGCATTGTGGGATTTTTACAATTTCCAACAACATGAGTTAAGAGCTGTCCATGCAGATCCGCATCCTGGAAATTTTTTGATTAC
>JBKJLB010000032.1:0-6335 GCA_046597075.1 Pelobium sp. | reverse complement strand
TATAACTTTGAAATGGACCAAAAGGAATCCATTGAATAGACATATCCCAACAATGTAAATCACGATAAATAGAGAAGTTAGGTGTGGTTAAAGTGTTTCTTTCAAAATCATATCCGGTTGTAAACTGAACTTTCCATTTCGGAGTTAAACTAAAATCACCACTTGTATTCACAGTTTGTACTATGCTTTTGTTTAAACCATCGTTAGAATAATTAAAATTATAGTTTAAACTGATATTCCATGGCACATTAAAATCAACAAATGCGTTGGCATTACTACTGATTTGTCTTAGCTGTTCGGCTTGTTGTGCATTTACCCTATTGAATAAATCCGAATTATTACCCACTGGTGGATTATTAGCTTGATTATTCTTTCCTAAGGTTGATGAATTTAGACTATAACTATAAGCGAAATTAAAATTCGCTAATCGGGGAAATTTTCCGTCTTGCCATGCAAACCTTTCAGTCCTAAATAATTGTTTTTGACCATTTATTAAGTCAACTCTGGTAATATATGGGTCTAAAGTTCCTCCAAAACTAATACCCAACTTTTCCGAAAAATTAGTTCGTCCCGAGAATCCAATTTGAGATAATTTTTGAATTGGGGCCACAAAATTATAAGATCCATTTAAACTTAAACCTTGTAGAATTGGGATTTTTTTAATTCCATTATTAGTGGTGTCTTTACTGCTTTTAACCTTAATTTCTACATTATTCTCTAATCCAAAATTTATTTGAGCACTTTTCCCATTACTTGGTCCTCCAAATAAACTGCCTTCAAAAGTAGAATAAGCCTGTCTTTTTCCATATTGATCTACTTGTAAACTATCATAATATCCGTAAGATGGTTTACCAAAATCTGGGCGATAAGAAAACCCAATATTAGGCGTAAAAATATGTCTGATAGCTACTAAATTTCCTTTTTTAAAATTAACCTGACCATATATTTTAGTAGATAAACTGCCCCCAATACTGTAATCTGCTGCTCTTCTAAAACCTTGTACGGTATCAATGGCCAATGAATCTTTGGTCCCTGTTGGTGTAGGTTTAGCTAAGTACGTTTTTCTAATACTTTGAAAATACCAATTCTCATTATAATCGATGTTTTGTGAAAACTGAAAGTATTTTAAAACCTTCGATGACATTGAAATAGGGATATTGTGAGAAATTCCACTCTTAATTTGATTTAACGTTTGCTTTTTAAATAGTAAAGAATCAAATGTATTGATTTGATTGTCTGCTCTTAAAGCATACCCAACTGCTATACGTTGAAACCATTTTTGTTCACCTACCCTATCTTTCGAATCAAATGGATTTAGCGTAGTCATACTAAAAGTTAAGCTGGGTAAGCCAACTGTAACTGTCCCTGTGCTTAAATCTTGGCTATGCCTTAAACTACTACTCAAATTAAAAGGAGTATTTGCCCATGTTTTGCTGTAAGAAATACTTGAGTTTAATTGACTAGTGACTAAACTTTGGTAACTATAATCAGGAACATTTCTAAAAGCACCTCTAGTGGCTGCGCTAACAGATGCAGAGAAATTTGTTCCTGGATGGGCATTTGGATTTTGTTGATGAGACCATCTTATCTGAAAATCCTTTGTAGGATTATCGAATTCTCTGGTACCTTCTACTCCAAATTTACGCGATGAATAAGATAAAAAGACATTCCCATTGTATTTGTATCTTTTCGTATATCTACTAGATGCGCTAGTTTCATAAGAGCCTTTAGAATAAACACCTCCTTTAAGCTCTAAATCCCAAAAGTCATTTAACCCTATGTAATACCCAAAGTCTTTAAGGGCAAAACCTAATGTAGCATCCTCAAAAACTGTTGGTAAAATAACACCAGATGCCCTTTTATTAGGTTTAGGAAAGAAACCAAAAGGTATGGGTAGTGGGATTGGAACTCCTTCTACCTCTAAAAATGCTGGACCTGTTACTATTTGCTTTTCCGTTGCAATTCCTTTAGTTATCACAATCCCGAAATGCTGATGGGGATATGGTAAACTGCAAGTAGAATACACTACATTTTTTAAATGCACTTCATTATTTGCTTGTTTTTTAATTTTACCACCAGATATAAATCCACCTTCTTGTTCTGTATAAACTTGAAAAATTCTTCCCTTAGATGTTTTAAAATTATAAAAGACAGAATCTGCAGTTAATGTTCCCTGTTCTGGGTCTTTAAAAATAGGCAATCCAGAAAATCGACCTAAAGAATCTGTAGTTCCTTTTGCAAAGATGGTATTATCATTATAATTAACTTTAATGTAACCTGCATCCACTTGTTTCTTTCCATATGTTATTCTGGCATTACCGTATAAATACATTACATTATTTATCACATCATAAACAGATGAATCGGAATCCACAGCTTTAATAACATCAGTAATTTGTCCTTTCTTAGAATTTTTTTTGATTGTATCCGTTCTAAGTGAATCTGGAGATAACGGTCTAAGGTAACTATTTGGCTTTTTCAACGTATCTTGCTGAAAAATAGGATTAGCCCGAGCAACAATGTGCACAAATAATAAGATAGAAGTAAAAAATATATAGGTAAATTTCAAAATCAAATAAGAATTATATTTTTGCAAGCAAGATTAACAAAAACGCCCAAAATTAATGAAAATTACAATATCGAAAAGGTTTATCAGCTGTATACTACTAACAACATTGAGTTTACTTCTTTTTAGTTCGTCAAAAATAGATGAAAAAAATAAGAGTTTATCCACAGTTGGAAATAAGATTAAAACTATAGTGATTGATGCTGGCCACGGCGGTGAAGATGGTTCCACACATGGGGCAATCTCTAGGGAGAAAAACGTTGCACTTGAAGTAGCACTTAAACTTGGAAAAGCCATTGAACAGACACTGCCTGATGTTAAAGTGGTTTATACTAGAAACACAGATGTATTTGTTAGATTATATGATAGAATTGGTATTGCAAATAAAGCTAAAGCCGATTTATTTATATCTATACACTGTAATTCTATGCCTCTAGTGTGGTATAAAGGAAAACATATACCTAATCCAGTAACCAGAGGAACCGAAACTTTTGTATCTGGTTTTAGTAGATTAGATGAACAAGATGCAGCTGTGAGAGAAAATGCATCTGTTTTATTAGAGAAAGATTATAAAGACAATTATGATGGTTTTGACCCAAAAGATCCTGAAAGCTTTATCATTTTTTCATTAATGAAAAATACATTTAGAGATCAAAGTATCAAATTGGCATCATTAGTGCAAGATGAGTATTCTAAAAGTGGGAGAATTAACAGAGGCGTTCAAGAAAAGAGTTTGGCTGTTTTAGCTAGAGCTGGAATGCCTGCGATTTTAACAGAAATTGGATTTATTAGTAATCCAGATGAGGAAAACTACATAAATTCTGAAGAAGGGCAAGCGGAGATTGTTAATAACTTAATCAATGCTATCGCAAAATATAAAAAACAAATAGAGTCTTAATCTCTAAATATTTAAATTAAAAAAACACAATTTGAAAATCTCAAACGAAACCAAAGTAGGAATTCTAGCGGCTTTTTCCATCGCTATATTTATAATCGGATATAATTTCTTAAAAGGAAATGATATATTTATTAGTGAAAACGAATTCTACGCTAAATATGACAAGGTAGATGGATTAGGAGTATCTAAACCTGTTTTGGTAAATGGATACCAAATAGGCAGAGTATCTGCACTTACTTTACAGCCAAATGGCCAAATATTAGCTCAGTTTAAAATAAATCCAAAATACGAAATCCCTAAAAACACCATTGCAAGATTAGAAAGCACCGATTTATTAGGTAGTAAAGCAGTAGTATTTGATTTAGGAAATAGCCTGCAATATGCTTTAGACGGTGATACTTTAAACGCCAATGTGCAAGCAAATTTAATGGATCAGGTAGAACCTGTTCAAAAGAAAGCACAACAAGTTGTTGCTAGATTGGATTCTGTTCTAACTTCGGTAAACAACATTTTAAATCCAGATTTTCAGAAAAATGTGAACAGAAGTTTTGCTAGTATTGCTAAAACATTAGAAACCTTAGAGTCTACCTCAAGAACAGTTGACGGAACAGTTACTATTCAGGCTCAAAGAATTGATCACATTTTAGCCAATGCTGAGTCAATTTCTGATAATTTAAAAGCTAACAACGCCAAAATAAATACTATTTTATCAAACTTTAATAGCTTATCTGATCAGATGGCGAAGGTTAAATTTAAAGAAACTATAGATAATGCGAATGAAGCGGTTTTACAACTTCAACAGTCGATGGCTAAAATCAATAACGGGACTGGTTCTTTAAGTTTATTGTTAAATGACGAAAAGCTTTATAACAACCTGAATAAATCTGCAGAAGATTTAGATAAATTAATGGTTGATTTTAAAGCAAATCCAAAGAGGTACGTGAGTTTCTCGGTATTTGGAGGTAAAAAAGATTAAGATACTTGTAATTTTAAATTTAAGAGACCTTCTGCTAAGAAGGTTTTTTTTATATCATAAAAGTTTCGCCCTCATTAGCCAGATAAGTTTCTGGAAATACTTCTCTAGCTTCTATTAATAAAGGTGTTAAATCTCTATAACGGGCAGAAAAGTGACCTATTAGTAGCTTATTAATTCCATTATTTCTGGCAATTTCCGCAGCTTCAAGAGAAGTGGTATGGAAGGTTTCTTTTGCTCTATCTACCATATCATGCATAAATGTAGATTCATGATATAAGGTATCAACTCCTTTTAGCTGTTTAAGGTAAGATGAATCTGCGACTGTATCAGAACAGTAAGCGTATGCCCTTGGTACATCTGGGTCGGTTGTTAAGTCTATTGCCTTATGCACTACTCCATTTGCATCCGTAAAGTCTATTCCTTTTTTTATTAAGGGGTAATATTGAGTGGGTATTTCAAGTTCAATGGCTTTTTCCTTAATAATTTTCCTCAATTTTAGCTTTTGCTTAAACAAAAAGCCTGTACAAGGAATTCTATGATTTAAAATAATGGTCTCTACAAACAAGTCGTTTGTTTCCAATATCATTTCAGATTGGTTGATATTTGTAAAATAATACTCAATCGGGAATTTTATGATGGTACCAGAATGTTTGAATTGTAAATCTAAAATCTCTTTTAACTCAGGTGGGCAAAACAAATTCAATGACTTCGTTCTACCATTTAAATGCATAGAAGATATTAATCCTATTAAACCAAAGAAGTGATCTCCATGCAAATGACTGATAAAAATATAGTCGATTTTGTGATATTTTATTCCATAACGAAGCATTTGCTGTTGTGTGCCTTCGCCACAATCAATCATCAAAAGTTTTTCGTTAATATTTAATATTTGAGAAGTAGGGTTTCTGTGAAATATTGGTGTTGCCGAACTACTGCCCAAAATCGTGACTTCAAATTTCATGTTCGGAAAAGTAGTGGTTAATAAAATTAAAAGAGTTTATTTAAACTCTTTCCTTAATTCTTTCTCAATTTCTTCCATAAAAATTAAGTCGATTGCCTCATCCACTTTTGGAACAATAGTGATGACATTATCTAACTGGGAAATGGTTATCAATCTCGAAACTGCTTCATTAATACCCGTTAAAATAAATACACCAGAAGCATTTTTACATAAACGATGCCCAACTAACAAACTACTTAACCCGCTAGAATCCGCATATTTTACTTGAGACATATCTAAAATAATATTCCTCTGACCTTCAGTATTGGTTAATATCAATTCTGATTTTAATTGAGGAGATATTAAGGAGTTTAATTTACCCTCGTTGAGTTTAATTAAGATATACTTTTCGTGTTTATCGACTGTGAATTTCATAATTTAAGTTAATGCTCTAAGATAGAAATTATTTTTTTAAGAAATAAATATTTATAATCGCTTTAATTCTGCTAAAATATTTTTTTCTACTCTTTGATAAACGTTATCTGTTTTTTCTTTGATAAAATCTTTGCCTGTAATTTTCTCATATAGTTCAATATATCTATCGGAAATAGAAGTCACTTTATCTTCAGTCATATCAGGAACTAATTGCCCTTCTTTACCTTGAAACCCGTTTTCAATTAACCATCTTCTTACAAATTCTTTAGATAACTGCTTTTGTGGTTCGCCATTTTGTTGTAAATCTAAGTAACCTTCTTTATAAAAATACCTAGAAGAGTCTGGTGTATGAATCTCATCTATTAAAAAGATTTCATCTCCAACTTTTCCAAATTCGTACTTGGTATCTACTAAAATTAAGCCTTGTTCTGCAGCAATATCAGTTCCTCTTTGATACAGTTTTCTAGTATAGTCTTCCAACTTCAAATAATCAGCTTCAGAAACAATTCCATTTTTAAGG
>JBKJLB010000027.1:0-2506 GCA_046597075.1 Pelobium sp. | reverse complement strand
CCATTAACCATTAACCATTAACCATTAACCATCAACCATTCAATTTCGGGCGCAAAGATAAGATTTACGATTTAATAATTTGGGCATTTTAATCCCGATTTATCGGGACTATGACTTTTTGTTTGCCTTTTTCAACTCTGCTCAGAATGACAAAGAAAAGGATGCTGCTGCTATCGTTAATGCAAATTTTGATTTAGGGGGATTATATTATCCCATGAAGAGAACCACCCTTTTTACCTAATTCGGTAACCTTTTCTTCTACTTTAGGGTCTAAAATTAAAGGTGGTGCATGATGAGGCTTAATTCTGGCATCTATTATAAGTGGGCCTTTACAACCCCAATGTTTATGTTCTGTAAAGCTGTTTATGCCATGCATATCATGAGATGGATTACTTCTTGTAAAAGTTATCCAAACAAAATTGTTCATGGTTTGCGCTGTAAAGCTAGCATCGTCACATAAAATCATCAATGGTAAGCCTTCTAATTTCTGATCTTTAAAATACTGATTAAGGATGTCTACTTCTTTTAGGGTAGTCGTGTTGTCCAAATATTTTGGACTTTCAATGGCTAAAACTCCAGGCATCACCATTTTAAATTGACTAAATGGATAGGGTAAAGAAAAATTAGAGGGTGTTTCACTCCATAATTCTCTTTTAATATCCCCAGCAATGGTAATGGCTACTTTAGATCCCGAATTTAAATCAGAGCCGCTATAATCTAAGGTGTCTATGGTTGTTTTGGTTTGAAAATGTAAATCTCTGCTTAAATCAATCCTTTGTAAAACATGCTGCATAAAAGCATAAATATTATGGATATCCAAATCTGGATTATCTTCTTTGGCACAAATGAATAAGTATTTGGCTAAGCTTAGTTGATTTTTACCAAAAATATGATTGGCTATGGTAATAATTTCTTGAGGTTTTCGTCCTTTTAAAAACGGAGTATATCTTTCGCTGCCCAATGCAAATAAAAGTGGGTGAACACCGGCGGCATCAACTGCGTTAACAGCGTGTAAACCCGGAATTTCATTCGGAATTGCAGCCCCAGTAATATCATGAATCAATTCTCCAAAGCTGGTGTCTTCTTGTGGCGGGCGACCAACCACCGTAAAACTCCAAATTGGATTTTTGCGGTGATAAACGTTATGAACTTTCAACAATGGAAATGGATGTTGCAAACTATAGTAACCTAAATGATCTCCAAACGGGCCCTCTGGTTTGTTTTGCATAGGTTCAACGGTTCCCGAAATCACAAAATCAGCATCAGCTGAAATACAAAAACCTTCAGCATCATAAAAATATCTAAATCTTCTGTTTCCTAAAGCGCCAGCAAAAGTCATTTCAGATAAACCTTCTGGTAAAGGCATTACTGCTGCTAAAGGGTGGGATGGAGGTCCGCCAACGAAAATACTCACTTTAAGCGGCTGTCCCTTAGCATTTGCTTTAGTTTGATGTACACCTATTCCACGGTGTAATTGGTAATGCAAACCAATCTCTTGGTTCAAAATATAATCATTGCCACTTAGTTGAATACGATACATCCCTAAATTAGCACTCATGATTCCTGGTTTCTCAATATCTTCGGTATAGACCTGTGGCATAGTCACAAATGGACCACCATCCATTGGCCAATTCACAATACCTGGGATATCTGAAATTTTGCACCGTCCGAAATTACTAGCAGCAAAATTTTTATTTACCTTCATTGGCAAGGCCGATAATGCAGTTAACGATACACCAACATATTTTAGGGGATTTCTTATTGCTTTTAGGGGGTCATTTTTAAGTTCAACCAGAGTTTTGATATTCTCTAGGGTATCTCTGAACATAAATTTACTACGATCGATGGTGCCGAAAAGATTAGATACAGCTGGAAACGAACTTCCCTTTAAATTTTCGAAATAAATTGCGGGACCTTGTTTTTCGTAAACTTTTAGATGAATTGCCGCGGCTTCTAGGTAGGGGTCAACTTCTTCTTTTATACGGATTAGATGTCCGTTTTTTTCAAGGTCTTGTACTGTATCTGCTAAACTTTTATATCCCATGCTGTAACAAAATTATAATAACAATTAAGGAATAAAAAGTTTCGCCTATTTTAAAGATAATTGAAAACAAAAAAGCCATTGCTTTTGAGCAATGGCTTGTGTTGAATTAATTGTGATCTATATTAAGACACTTGCTTAAGCAAGTTTAACATTCACTGCATTTAATCCTTTTTTTCCGTCTTGTAGGTCGAAAGTAACTTCGTCGTTCTCTCTGATTTCATCTACTAAACCTGAAACGTGTACAAAATATTCTTTGTTCGTTCCGTCTTCTTTAATAAAACCAAATCCTTTGGTTGAATTAAAGAACTTTACTGTTCCATTATTCATTATTGTTATTTATTAATTTCTACAAATATAATTATAATATTTTAATCCGCTACTTTTTTTTAATTTTTTGATATTCAGTTTGTTTGTAAACAAAAAAGCCATTCTAGTGCTTCTAAAATGGCTTTTGAATTTTTT
>JBKJLB010000013.1:0-3950 GCA_046597075.1 Pelobium sp. | reverse complement strand
ATACTGTCAATTTTAGCATCATGGGAGAATATGTAAAGAATGATAAGGTTTAAATTCAAGAAGAAAGAGATAAATAGAAAGAGTCAAGATTAAAGAATAAAGACAAAAGAGTAAAATATAATTAAAATTGAAGATCATTTTCAAATTAAAACAGAATGAAACTAAATCTAAACATCGAGCCTTTAAGTAATTGGGCTAACATTACACACGAACCTTTCGTGATTTCTGGTCCTTGCAGTGCCGAAACTGAAGAACAATTATTAGCAACTGCACATCTTTTAAAAGACACAGGTAAAGTAAGTGTTTTAAGAGCAGGTATATGGAAGCCAAGAACTCGTCCAGGAGAATTTGAAGGAATTGGAAGCATTGGTTTAGAGTGGTTAAAAAGAGCTAAAGCTGAAACTGGTTTACCAATAGCAGTAGAGGTGGCTAACGCAAAACATGTGGAAGAAGCTTTAGCTGCAGGTGTTGATATTCTTTGGGTGGGCGCTAGGTCTACTGTAAATCCTTTTACAGTACAAGAAATTGCAGATGCTTTAAAAGGAGTTGATGTACCAGTAATGGTAAAAAACCCAATTAATCCTGATCTTTCTTTATGGATTGGAGCTTTGGAACGTATCAATCAAGCTGGTATTACTAAATTGGCAGCTATACACAGAGGTTTCTCGTCATTTGAGAAAACTGCATTTCGTAACGAACCTATGTGGGATTTAGTGATTAGTCTAAAAACTTTGGTTCCAGATCTTCCGATTATAAACGACCCGTCTCACATTTGTGGTAACAGAGAATTATTACCTTTTATCTCTCAAAAAGCTTTGGATTTAGACATGCAGGGTTTAATGATCGAATCTCATATAGATCCTTCAGTTGCTTGGACAGATGCTAAACAACAGGTTACACCATCCGCTTTAAGCGAAATGATTGATGGTTTTGTTTTACGAAAAGCAGAGTCGAAAAACGTTGAATTCACCGATAAATTAGCTAGTTTAAGAGAGAAAATTGATAAAATTGATGATCAGATTTTTCAAAAATTAGGAGAAAGAATGAAAATTGTTTCTCAAATTGGAGAGTACAAAAGAGATAACAACGTAACTATTTTACAGGTTTCTCGTTGGGATGAAATCCTCCAAAAAAGAACCGCTTATGGCTCGGCTCTTAGTTTAGAGAAAGATTTTACTGAGAAAGTTTTAGAATTAATTCACAGCGAATCCATTCGTAAACAAACATCTATTATGAATGCCATTAAAGCAGAATTGAGTTAATAATGGAATCTATCCTCATTCGAAAAACTGATTTAAAGAAAGAAGAAACCATCCGATTAACCGGCTCAAAAAGCGAAAGTAATCGGGCGTTGATTTTATCGGCTTTAAGCCAAGGAAAAGTTAAAATAAATAATCTTTCCTCTGCTGCAGATACAGTTACTTTAGATGGAATATTAAATCGCCCTGAGCAAAAGTTAATCAATGTTGGCCCTGCTGGTACAGCAATGCGTTTTTTAACTGCTTATTACGCTTTTAAAGGCGAAGAAGTTGAAATTACAGGTTCTGATAGGATGAAACAACGTCCTATCGGAATTTTAGTTAATGCTTTAAAAAGCTTGGGTGCGCAAATATCTTATTTAGAAAACGACGGTTATCCCCCGATAAAAATTATCGGACCGTTTGAGCAAACGCACCAACATATATTGATTAGGGGTGATATTAGTTCTCAGTTTTTAACCGCCTTATTAATGCTTGGAAGCTCTTTAGAGCAAGGTTTACAGTTAGAAATTATAGATGAGTTAACATCTAAGCCTTATGTAAACATGACTTTATCTATGTTAAAACAATGTGGAATTAACCATAATTGGGGAAATGACACCATTGAAATTCTTCCGCAAGAATTTAAGCCTACAACCTTAACAATAGAACCTGATTGGAGTGCAGCTTCCTACTGGTATAGCGTAGTGGCGCTTTCAAATAATATGAAAATTCATTTGCCTAATTTAAAAGAAGATAGCTTGCAAGGTGATAGTGCTATTGCTAAAATTATGAATTTATTTGGTGTCGAGACTACTTTTACCCCAGATGGTATCATTATTGAGAAAGTTACCCAAGAGATTAAACTTCAAACATTAGACTTTAAAGAATGTCCAGATTTAGCTCAAACAGTCATCGTTTGTTCGGCTTTACAAGGTAAAGAATTCAGCTTTTCGGGGTTAGAAACACTAAAAATTAAAGAAACCGATCGTATATTGGCATTACAAACAGAATTAGCAAAAATTGGCGTAAAATTAATTGAAACACAAGCTGATGTTTATGAGTTAGACTGTCAAGAATTAGCTATTCCAGATAAAATTACGATTTCAACTTACGAAGATCACCGTATGGCAATGGCTTTTGCTCCCATGGCTATGATGATTGATAAAGTGACGATAGAAGAGTCTAAAGTTGTGGAAAAATCATATCCTCATTTCTGGGAAGATTTTAAGAAATTAGGATTTTCAATTCAGTAACAAGATATTAGTATCAAGTATCAAGAACTTGAAATATAGAATTTTGTAGTAAGTAAAAGATAAATCTTGATACTTGATACTTACTACTTCATACTTTAACATGGCAGGTAACTCTTTCGGACAAGTTTTTAAAATCACCACCTTTGGCGAGTCGCATGGCGAAGCTATAGGCGTAATTATAGATGGATGTCCTTCAAATATCGAAGTTGATTTAGATTTCATCCAGCATGAACTGGACAAACGGAAACCTGGTCAATCTAAAATTACTACGCAAAGAAAAGAATCAGATACCTTTCAGATTTTATCTGGTGTTTTTGAAGGTAAAACAACCGGTACTCCTTTGGCAATTGTGATTCCTAATGAAGATCAAAAATCTAAAGATTACGACCACAACAAAGATACTTTTAGACCATCTCATGCTGATTATACTTACCAAGCAAAATACGGCATAAGGGATCATCGTGGTGGTGGACGCTCATCTGCAAGAGAAACCGCGGCTAGAGTAGCTGCTGGCGCTATTGCAAAACTTTTTCTACAACAAAAAGGAATTGATGTTTTAGCACATGTAAGTAGTGTTGGTAAATTAGATGCTCCTGAGATTGAAATCAATTCTGCCGAAGAATTCGTTAATTTAAGAGAAAGTAACATTGTAAGATGTGTTGATGCTTCTTCTGCCGAGCAAATGATTGAATTGATTGACGGCATCCGCAAAGAAGGCGATACCATTGGTGGGAAAATAACTTGTTACATCAAAAACTGTCCGGTTGGTTTAGGCGAACCTGTGTTCGATAAACTACATGCCGATTTAGGTAAAGCGATGTTAAGCATCAATGCGGTACATGGTTTTGATTACGGTTCTGGCTTTGATGGTTCTACCATGCGTGGTTCACAACATAATGATATTTTTCTATCAGACGAAAACGGAAAAATCACTACTAAAACTAATTTTTCTGGTGGTGTGCAAGGTGGTATTTCTAACGGAATGGATATTAATTTTAGGGTTGCTTTTAAACCTGTTGCAACCATCATGAGCAATCAAGATACTGTAAATAAAGCTGGTGAAGCAGCTGAAATAAAAGGCAAAGGACGCCATGATCCTTGCGTAGTTCCAAGAGCAGTAGCGATTGTTGAAGCTATGGCTGCACTTGTAATTATAGACCATTATTTAAGAAATAAACTTTATCAAACTTACTAGCTTGATCAAACTTACGGGTTTATTTGAAGGTGTAAAAATATACGAATCTACATTAATTGAAGAAGGACATGGAGTGACTTTGCCAGAAATAGGCATTTTTTTATCCCCTGAAACTTACTCCTTAAAAAAAGATTTATGGCTAGTTAAACATGAGTTTGGACATATTCTTCAATATAAAGAAAAAGGCACTTTTAAATTTTATACTCAAATAGGCGTTCCAAGTTTGTGGAGTGCTATCAAACAAAACCTCAAAAAATCGCA
>JBKJLB010000122.1:0-9442 GCA_046597075.1 Pelobium sp. | reverse complement strand
CCAATACATTGAATCTCGCCCCTTGCTAAGGCTGGTTTAAACATGTTAGAGGCATCTAATGAGCCTGAAGCACCACCAGCGCCAACAATGGTATGAATTTCATCAATAAATAAAATCACATCTGGCGATTTCTCCAATTCATTCATCACTGCTTTCATACGCTCCTCAAACTGACCACGGTATTTTGTACCTGCCACTAATGAAGCTAAATCAAGAGTAACTACTCTTTTATTGAATAAAACTCTAGATACTTTACGCTGAACAATTCTTAAAGCTAAACCTTCGGCAATGGCAGATTTACCCACACCCGGCTCACCAATTAAAATTGGATTGTTTTTCTTTCTTCTGGATAATATTTGAGAAACCCTTTCAATTTCTTTCTCACGACCAACGATGGGATCTAATTTACCATCTTCCGCCATACGGGTTAAATCTCTACCAAAATTGTCTAAAACTGGTGTTTTTGATTTAATGTCTGATACTTTCTTTGGCGCTGTAAATGCATCATCGTCTCTAAACTCTTCGTCTCCGCCAGTTGCTGCATTGGTTGGATCATCTCTTAATCCGTCCTTATTATTTTCAACTTCTGCTTTAAACGTTTCGTAATTTAAATTGAATTGCGCTAGTATCTGAGAAGCGATATTATCCTCTTCTCTTAAAATTGATAATAATAAATGCTCTGTTCCTATCACGTCACTTTTGAAAATCTTAGCTTCCAAATAAGTGATTTTTAAAACTTTCTCTGCTTGCTTGGTTAATGGAATATTACCCAAATTAACAGTTGTGCCTGCGTTTCCTCTCACGGCATCTTCAATTGCCCTACGCAATTTGGCAGTATCAACGCTTAAAGATTTTAAAATCTTAATGGCCATACCATCCCCCTCTCTTATTAAGCCCAATAACAAGTGTTCTGTACCGATATAATCGTGACCTAATCTTAGCGCTTCTTCTCTGCTGTAAGAAATCACGTCTTTTACTCTCGGTGAAAATTTAGCTTCCATATATAAAACCTTTCTCTATAACTGTTGAACGTCCCAATGTATTAAATAGTTTTCTAAAATGATCAGGAACTTTAGATGGTATTTATCAACAATACGACCAAATCGGTGGAAAACGCTACATATCCCAATATCTTGAGAATATTTACCAATTTCTGACCAAAAAGGCGATATTTGCACCTCAATTAAAGGAAAAAATGGCAGACGAAAAAATTATCTTTTCAATGGCTGGCGTAAATAAAATTTACCCACCTCAGAAACAGGTGTTAAAAAATATATACCTCTCTTTTTTTTATGGGGCAAAAATTGGCGTTATCGGTTTAAATGGATCCGGAAAGTCATCTGTTTTAAAGATTATTGCCGGTTTAGACAAAGCATACCAAGGCGAGGTAGTTTTTGCACCCAGTTATACGGTTGGTTATTTAGCGCAAGAGCCAGAGCTAGATGCATCTAAAACAGTAAAAGAGATTGTTGAAGAAGGTGCTAAGTCAGTAACTGATATTCTAAAGGAGTATGAAGAAATCAACGAGCAATTCGGGTTGCCCGAGGTTTATGAGAATGCCGATGCGATGGAAAAACTAATGAATCGTCAGGGTGAATTGCAAGATAAAATTGATGCAGTAGATGGTTGGGGCTTAGATGCCAAATTAGAAAGAGCGATGGATGCTTTGCGATGTCCAGATCCAGATACTTCTATTGCCACTTTGTCAGGAGGAGAAAGAAGACGTGTTGCTTTATGCCGATTATTAATTCAACAACCTGATGTTTTATTATTAGATGAGCCTACCAACCACTTAGATGCAGAATCTATTGACTGGTTAGAGCAACATTTACAGCAATACGCAGGAACGGTGATTGCCGTAACCCACGATAGGTATTTCTTAGATAATGTTGCTGGTTGGATTTTAGAATTAGACCGTGGCGAAGGTCTACCTTGGAAAGGAAATTATTCGTCGTGGCTTGACCAAAAAGCAAAGCGTTTAGCACAAGAAGAGAAAACGGAAAGTAAACGTCAGAAATCTTTAGAACGTGAATTAGAATGGAGCAAGATGGCGCCAAAAGCTCGTCATGCCAAATCAAAAGCTCGTTTATCTAATTATGAAAAATTAGCCTCCGAAGAAACCAAAGAAAGAGAAGAAAGATTAGAACTTTTTATTCCACCAGGACCAAGATTAGGAAACGTGGTGATAGAAGCAACTAATGTGACCAAAGCATTTGGTGATAAAGTTTTGTTTGATAATTTAAATTTTTCGCTCCCTCCTGCCGGTATAGTTGGTATTATTGGACCAAATGGTGCTGGTAAAACCACTTTATTTAGATTAATCACTGGGCAAGATCAACCAGACGCAGGAACTTTTAAGGTGGGTGAAACCGTGAAGTTGGGATATGTTGACCAAAGTCATGATGATTTAGACCCTAATAAATCTGTTTGGGAAAACGTTACTGGCGGTTTAGAAAACATCCCGCTAGGTAATAGAGTCATCAATTCTAGGGCTTATGTATCAAGGTTTAACTTTAACGGCGCAGACCAACAAAAGAAAGTAGGTGTGCTATCTGGTGGAGAAAGAAACCGTGTGCATTTAGCCATTACTTTAAAAGAAGGCAGCAATGTTTTGTTACTGGATGAGCCTACCAACGACATTGACGTGAATACGTTACGAGCCTTGGAAGAAGCTTTAGATGATTTTGGAGGTTGTGCTGTTGTAATTTCTCACGATAGGTGGTTTTTAGATCGTATTTGTACGCATATCCTTGCTTTTGAAGGCGATTCGCAAGTGTATTTCTTTGAAGGAAATTATAGCGATTATGAAGAGAATCGTAAAAAACGTTTGGGTGATGTAGCGCCAAAACGAATTAAGTATAGAAAGCTGGTTTAAAGTTAAAAGTCATTGCGAGCGATAGCGTGGCAATCTGT
This sequence comes from Pelobium sp., assembly GCA_046597075.1. Taxonomy (GTDB): domain Bacteria; phylum Bacteroidota; class Bacteroidia; order Sphingobacteriales; family Sphingobacteriaceae; genus Pseudopedobacter. The sequence goes on along the minus strand of JBKJLB010000122.1, from coordinate 6,529 downwards.
TAATATTAAAGCAGTGCTTTGTAGGTTACAGATAGCTTCGATGCCTCGCCATGACACGTAAACAAGGGAAAGCATACCAAACTGTTTATTAAAGCCTGCTCCCTATTACCTAAAAATGGCTTTGAAATCTTGATATGAACTTTTTATTTTTTATACTTCTTAGATATTCTGGCTATTCTTTGATCTAACATCAATAACATTCTACCACGGTTTTTCACTAATCTTGATATTGTTTTACTCATTTTGTTCATCGGTTTGATGAAAGAATGATTTAATTGACGAGGGATTTCGTTGAATTCCTCCATCCAAGTACTGTATTCTTGTGGTAAACTACGCTGCTGAATTAACATCAATTCGTTATTCAATTCCTGATTCATATCGTTAAATTTTAATTGGTTGGTTCGGTTTTAAAAACAAATATGCAATTGATATTTAAAACATTTCAATTAAATATACTATTTTTTTCTAATTTGTTAATAATTTACGGGATGTTAACAATTAAATAATGAATTTTTCATAAAAGTATGACTAACAATCACTTAATTTTATAAACCTACAAAGTATAGGTTAATAAAACTTATAGCTATGACTTGGTAAAAATTTAGTGGCGAAAATCTAAACTCGTCCATTCTTGAAGAAGTAGAACAAACCATTGAAAGAGAGTACAATTTGGGTAACAAATTGAAAGTCTGCATTGGCACCGACTCGCAAGTGAAAGGTTCTGTTACTGATTTTGCGACAGTAATTGTTTTTTTACGCGAAAAGAAAGGTGGTTTTATGTTCATCCATCAAGAGCGTACTTCACAAAAGATGAGTATCAAAGAAAGAATGCTTTCTGAAGTGCAAAAATCTATTGAATGCGCCTATTCATTATGTGATTTATTGGATTTATATGACGTGGATTTAGAAGTTCATGCGGATATTAACACCAACCCAAGCTTTAAATCTAATGCTGCATTGCATGAAGCAATGGGTTATATATTGAGTATGGGCTTTGTGTTTAAAGCAAAACCAGAAGCTTTTGCAAGTAGTTATTGCGCCAACAAAATGGTACAGTAAAAAAGCTTAAATTGCCCAAGAACCGTATTTTTTTCAGAATTGAAACTTTTACTTTATTCATTGGTTCCCCATGATGTATGAAAACCTATACCTTAAATTTTAGTCAGAAAATGCCCATTACTTTAGAAAAGGCATGGGACTTTTTTTCTTCTCCACTTAACCTTGCTAAGATCACACCAAAAAGTATGAGCTTTGTGATTACTTCTGAATATGCCCCAAACACCAAGATGTATGAAGGTATGTTGATTTCTTATAAAGTATCTCCACTGCTAGGTATAAAACTAGATTGGATGACGGAGATTACCCATGTTAAAGAAGGCGAATACTTTATTGACGAACAACGTTTTGGACCTTTTGCACTTTGGCACCACGAGCATCATTTTGAAGCGATTGAAGGTGGCGTTTTGATGACTGATAAATTAACCTATGGCGTTCCATTTGGATTTATAGGTAGAATTGCCAACAGCCTAATGGTGGCTAAGCAAACACAAGAAATATTTGATTATCGCGTAAAAGCGGTGGATGAATTGTTTGGAGTTTATAAAGAAGTTTAAAGTGAAAAGTTGAGTGTTAAAAGTTTGTTTAAAGTACCTATTTAAACTTTCAACTCTAAAATTTAAACTATTAAATTTAAACTCTCAACTTTAAACTTAGATCCCTGCACTACTCCATTTCTCTCAATTTCGTTATCGATAAAGGTTTGGATTTCTGATTTTCTTAGGCCCCAGTTTGGTGCAATCAGCATCTCTAAATCGGATATACCGAATAAGCGTTGAATAATTACATCTGGACGAAGCAAAGGTAATAACTCACATAAAAAATCAGCGTATTCTTGTAAAGTGAATAATTTGAATGGGTCTTTTTTGTATTTTGCACCCTTAATTGAGCCTCCTACAATATGAAGATGATGAAATTTTACAAAGTTGATTTTCTTGAAACGATTGATTTCATCGGCATAAGCTAACATCATTTGGTACGTTTCGCCAGGTAAACCAAAAATAGTATGTACACAAACATCTAATTTAGAGTGTTCTAGCAAACTCATCGCATGGATAAACTCATCATGAGAGCAACCACGATTGATTTGTGCTAAAGTATCGTTATAGATAGACTCCATTCCCATTTCTAAATCTACATCTACCCTATCGGTATAACTTTCTAAAAGGGCAATTTTCTCGGCATCAATACAATCTGGTCTGGTGCCCACAGAAAGTCCAACTACATTGGTCATATCTACACTTAAAGCCTCGTCATACATCATTTTTAAATAATGTGCTGGTGCATAGGTATTGGTATTAGGTTGAAAATAGATGATAAATTTTTCGGCTTTATAATGTTTCCAAGCTCGCTCCATCCCAAACTCAATCTGCTCTTTCATAGATTCCATGGTGCGACTGGTGGGTGTAAACGAATCTACGTTACAATAGGTGCAGCCGCCATAACCTTTAGAGCCATCCCTATTTGGGCAGGTAAAACCGCCATCCACAATCACTTTGTACACTCGCTTAACCTTATATTTATTTTTTAGGTGTGCGCTGTAGTAGTTATAATTCTTTTCTCCGAAGGCTAGTCCTTTTTCCAATGTTAAAATGATATTTTTGCAAAGATACGAATTGAAAATCAATCGAAATTGATTCATTATGTTGAGAATTTATTACAAGAAAAATACCCGTTTAGCTAAGGAATCTGATGTTGAATTGTTGAGAGAAATCCCGATGGAGAGCATGGTTTGGGTAGATTTGCAGAACCCAACGACGGAAGAGAAAGTAACAATAGAAACTTATTTCGATATCAAATACTCGTCTGAAGAAGAGTCGCAAGAGATTGAGAGTTCTTCCCGCTTTAGCGAAATGGATAATGAAATTATTATTAATTCGAATTTTTTATCCATCAGACAAAATGGATTTGAATATAGTCCGGTTTCTATGATTCTTGAAAAAGGTATTTTATTTACCTACCGTGATGATGATTTAAAAACCTTTGGAGAGTCGGTTAAAAAAATAAAAGCCAACCCAACTTTATATGTTAATGGCTACCAAATTCTATCTACTATTTTAGAAACTTGTATTGATCAAGATGCAGATTTGATTGAAGGAATTGCCAAAGAAATTGCCGAACTAAACAAAAGCCTAAAAGCAACCAATGACAAAGTGGATGAAGATGATTTATTAAAAATATCATCACTTCAGAACGATAACATGATGTTACGTGAAAATATAATCGATAAACAACGTATGATATCTGCATTGATGAGATCGTCAACATTTCCAGAAGAATTTATGGGTGTTTTAAGATTGATGATTAAAGATATTAGCTCGCTATTGGAGCATAATAAATTTGCTTTTGAACGTTTAGAATATCTGCAAGACACTTTTATGGGTTTAATTAATATTGAGCAAAACCGTATTATCAAAATATTTACGGTGGCTACAGTTGCCTTTATGCCACCCACATTAATTGCCAGCATTTATGGGATGAACTTTAGAATAATGCCCGAGCTAGATTGGGGTTTTGGCTATGGTGCTGCTATATTTTTAATGATTTTATCTTCTGTTGGGACGTTGATTTTTTTTAAGCGGAAAAGGTGGCTGTGATTAAAGTATAGAGTTTAAAGCTGTGGAATGAAATTTTATTTTAAACTTTGCACTTTAAATTGATTAGAACAAACTTAATCTCTATCCAATACCCTCCTTACCATTCCCATAAACCAAGCATCAGGTAAAATTCGTTTGAGGAACAAGATAAATGGTGCGCCACTGCCAACTGCGTAACGTAACCTATAACTATTGCTATTTGCTGCATTCCAAATGGTTTTAGCAACCACACTTGGGCCAGGAGCCGAAGCAGCTGCTTTTAGGTAATTTGCAGCTATTTTATCGACATACCTATCATAAGTGTTTAGATTTTTCTTTTTTAAAATATCTGGTGAACGGTCATAAAAATCGGTTTTGATGGCTCCAGGTTCAATAATTTTTACTTTTACTTGGTAGGGTCTTAATTCAAAACTTAAGGATTCAGAAAATCCTTCTACCGCCCATTTAGTGCCGTGGTACAAGCTATATAATGGAAAGGTCATTCGACCACCAACAGATGCGACGTTAATTATTGTCCCAGATTTTCTTTCTCTGAAATGAGGAATGAAAGCTTGACAAACGCTCATCAGTCCGATAACGTTGGTATCAAACTGTTTTTCTATTTGGGCTTTATCTGCCGCTTCAAAAGGCCCCAAGGCGGCATAACCAGCATTGTTTAGTAAAACATCAATTTGCGCAAAATCTTTAACGGCAGCATCAAACGCTAATTTGATGCTTTCCTCGTCCAAAACATCCAATGCGTAGCATTTAATGGTTTTGTATTTAATCAACTCCTCTTCTTTGTTAGGATTACGCATGGTAGCCGCCACATTCCAGCCTCTTTCGGCAAAATAAATAGCAGTGGTTTTTCCGATTCCGGATGATGCGCCTGTGATGAAGATAGTTTTTGACATGATTAAAAATTTTAAAAGACTAGACAAACTACTGTCCATAACTATAAATCTAAGCTTTTATACCCAATCTTAATTTAGTCTTGTAAAATTGACTATACATAGCTTCTAATTTTATGGCTATTTGGGTACAAAAACGTAAATTTGAAGGTCATTTTAAATGATTTCAATTGTAACCCATGCAAGATACCACCATTTATAAACCAATTAATAAAATCAGATTTGTAACTGCCGCTTCACTTTTTGACGGTCACGATGCCACTATTAACATTATGAGAAGGATTTTACAATCCTCTGGAGCGGAAGTGATTCATTTGGGGCATAACCGCTCGGTAGATGAAGTGGTGAATTGTGCTATTCAGGAGGATGTACAAGGTATCGCCATGACCTCTTATCAAGGTGGCCATATCGAATATTTTAAGTACATGCATGATTTATTGCAAGAAAAAGGGGCTGGTCATATCAAAATATTTGCTGGTGGTGGTGGCGTAATTCAGCCTGATGAAATTAAAGAGCTGGAGGCTTATGGTATCAGCAAAATATATTCGCCGGATGACGGGCGTAGCATGGGTTTGCAAGGAATGATCAACGATATGTTGCGTCAATGCGATAAACCAACCATCACCCATTTAAATGGCGAAATCAAAACCTTGCCCAATAGAAATGTAAAATCTATTGCTTCTGCTATATCGGTAGCGGAGAATTTCCCGGCAGAGGCAGTCGACTTTTTGAAAAAAGTACAAGAATTAATTGGTAATAAAACCATCCCTGTTCTAGGGATTACGGGGACAGGTGGCGCTGGAAAATCTTCTTTGGTGGATGAATTGGTACGTCGTTTTTTGGTAGAGACTGATAAAACAATGGCCATTATTTCAGTGGATCCATCTTAAAGAAAAACAGGTGGTGCTTTATTGGGAGATCGTATCCGTATGAATGCGATTAACAATTCTAGAATTTATATGCGCTCGTTGGCAACCCGTCAGGCTAATTTAGCTTTATCCAAATACGTACAAGAATCCATTAACATTTGCAAAGCCGCAGGGTTTGATTTGGTGATTGTGGAGACTTCTGGAATTGGACAATCGGATACCGAAATTACTGAACATTGCGACGTTTCTTTATACGTGATGACGCCTGAATTTGGTGCCGCTACCCAGTTAGAGAAAATCGATATGTTGGACTTTGCCGACATGGTTGCTATAAATAAGTTTGATAAACGCGGTGCTCAGGACGCTTTACGTGATGTGAAGAAGCAATACAAGCGCAACCACATGATTTTTGATGCCAAAGACGAGGATTTACCTGTTTATGGTACGATGGCTTCCCAATTTAACGACCCAGGCACAAACAACCTCTTTTCGGCTTTGATGAAGAAAATCACTGAGAAAACTGGGATAGACTTTGAAGCCAAGATGGCTTTTACCAAAGAAGAATCAGAGAAAATATACATTATCCCACCAGATAGAACTCGTTATTTAGCAGAAATTGCAGAAGCCAATCAAGCTTATGGCGAGTGGGTAAACAAACAGTCCAAACTTGCTCAGCAATTATTTCAGCTGCATGGAACCATTGAACTCTTAGAAAAGCATCAGGCTAAAGCCGAAGAAATTGAATCTTTGAAAAAGCTATATGGCGAAATTGAAGAACAATTAGATGGCGAATGTAGAAGGTTATTGAGACAATGGCCAGATACGGTGAAACAATATAAATCAGAATATTTTATTTATAAAGTGCGTGATAAAGAAATTAAGCAATCCTTGTTTACAGAGTCTTTATCCAAACTAAAAATTCCGAAAATATCATTACCAAGATATGAAGCTTGGGGAGATATTTTAAGATGGTTGTTAACTGAAAACTTACCAGGAGAATTCCCCTATGCAGCAGGTGTATTTCCGTTAAAACGTGAAGGTGAAGACCCAACACGTATGTTTGCCGGTGAAGGTGGCCCAGAAAGAACCAATAAGCGTTTCCATTATGTGAGTTTAG
>JBKJLB010000062.1:0-6826 GCA_046597075.1 Pelobium sp. | reverse complement strand
GTTGCCGGAATTTTAAGGATGAAGCTAGTGCGGGAAGGTTTTTAATTTTTTGGTTCTTATATTTGTAGCAATGAGAAGAGTTTTAGGATTTATTTTAAGCCCCATACATCACTTAATATTTTTTTTCTTTTTGGGAGTTTTTCATCCCATACAATGGCTGAGTTTGAAATTTGGTGGTTATGCCGCTCATAAAAAATCAGTTGATATTCTTAATTTCTTTTTGTTGAGTTCTTATTATGCAATGGGTGTTACCATTAATTTTAAGAATAAATTCGATTTACCAACCGATAGACCTATCATTTTTGTGGCCAATCATCAAAGCATGTATGATATTCCACCTTTGATTTGGTTCTTAAGAAAATACCACGTTAAATTTATTTCTAAAATTGAATTGACTAAAGGAATTCCCTCTATTTCGTTTAATTTAAAGTACGGAGGAGGCGCTAATATTGATAGAAACGATAAGAAGCAGGCTGTTGCCGAAATATTAAAATTAGGTATCCGATTGCAAGAAAATAATTGGTCGGCCGCGATTTTCCCTGAAGGAACAAGATCGAAAAACGGAAAGTTGAAAGAATTTCAAGTAGGTGGAATAGCCACCATATTAAAGAAAGCTCCAAATGCATTAATTGTACCCATTGCGATAGAAAACTCATGGAAAATTGTGCGTTATGGCTTGGTTTGGTTAAACCCTTTTATTCCTATGAAAATTACAGTTTTACAACCTATTGAAAACCACGAGAAATTATTCGAAGATATTGTAAAAGAGGCTGAAGAAATTATCAAGCTAGTGGTAGAAAAAGAGCACTAAATATTTTTATCCTCAATCATTTTAAAGAAATAATCGCGATGAGTGTCTCCTATCGGGATGATTTTATCAGCTATAGAAATTCGGCTACGTTCTATACTCTCTATTTTATCTAAAGCTACAATGTATGATTTATGAACCCGTACAAATCGATGATCGGGTAAGCCTTCATCAATTTTTTTCATGCTTTGCAGGGTGATAATCCGTTCGGTTTTGGTGTAGATAGAAACGTAATCTTTTAAGCCTTCGATAAACAGAATATCGTTTAAATAAATCTTTTGAATTTTATACTCTGTTTTAACAAAAATAAAATCATTTGCAATTGGCTGTGCAACAGGAGCCGGAGTTTGTATTTCTTGCTGATTTTGAGGCGCCAAGCCCATTAGCCATTGAACTTTTTCTGCCGCTTTATAAAAACGGTCAAAAGCGACTGGTTTTAAAAGGTAATCCACTACATTATGCTCATAACCTTCCACCGCATATTGCGGATAAGCTGTAGTTAATATCACTTTGCACTTGTTGTTAGCAATTTTCAAAAATTGAATACCCGTAAGCTCGGGCATTTGTACATCTAAAAAAACCAAATCAACACCACCTTCTTGTACTTTAGTAAGTGCTTCTATAGGATTTTGAAAACTTTTAATTAACCGTAAAAAAGGAATTTTGTTGATATAATCATTAATGATATCAATAGCCAAAGGCTCATCGTCAACTACAATACAGTTAATCACCATGCTATAAATTTAGATATAATTCGCAATAATAGTCATGCTCATGATTTTCTACAGAGAGTTTATATTTCTCTGGATAGGTTAATTCTAACCTACGCGTTACGTTTACCATCCCAATTCCACCCGTTTGGTCTTTATTGAGGTTATTCTTTTTGTTTTTTATGGTGAAGAGTAAATTGTCTTCAAAAACGGAGATGTTAATATGGATTGGATTTTTCTTATCGGTTGCTAAACCATGCTTGAAAGCATTTTCAACAAATGAAATTAAAATTAGTGGGACAATATGTTGAGTAGAGATATTTCCCTCTACCTCTAAAATAACATGGGCTTTCCCTTTAAAACGCAACTTTTGTAATTCTATAAAGCTTTTTAAATAGGTGATTTCTTTTTCTACAGCAACACGATTGTCGTTACTTTCATAGAGCATGTAACGCATAATCTCTGAAAGCTTTAAAATGGCGTTAGGTGTTTCATCAGATTTTTGATAGGCTAAAGAATAGATATTATTGAGCGAATTAAATAAAAAATGAGGATTGATTTGAGATTTCAAAAAGGCCAATTCGGCAGTTAAACTTTGTTTCTCTAATTCAGATTTTTCACGTTCGTTGAAAAACCAATCTACAGTGAACTTATATACAGTACTTAAAAAAACAAAAAATCCGTTGGTGATAAAAGTGCTAAACAAATAGCTGAAAGGCTCAGAAAAAGATATTTCTTTATCCTTAGCCAGCATTTTTAAGCCACTCAATTTATGCATATAAAAGCTGTATCCATATTTGGCGGCTAAAAAAGCAATAACAACCAATAAACAGGATAACATCCAATAGAAGAATTTTCTTTGGTCTAAAGTAATGGGGATGATGACGTATAGGTTGATATAGAATATGGCAACATTTAATAGAGATAAACCCACAAAAAGAATATAAACGCCATTACTAGAGTTGAAACCGGCTGTTGCTGCAAAGGTAAAGATGGTGATCAAAAAGATCCACACCATGGTATGCAGTAAAAATTTTCTAAGACGATTCATATAGGTTAAAATTAATTAAAGATAATTTAAACGATGCATTTTTAGACCAACGCCCCTTTTTTATCTACCAACTCGTATATCACCATAAATTCATTGTTCATCAGCCTTAAATCCCGTTCGTCTTGAAATACTTGCGGTTGGTCTAATACTTTTTAGTAGGCGATTTTTTAGTTGAATATTTGAACTGTCAAACAAAAACAACAAGACAATGAAAAAATTAACTACTTCAGTATCACCTTTTTTAATGATGTTTATTCCGGTGATTTTATTTGTGGGTTTATCTTTAAGTTTAAAAAGCAACGATACCACTCAAGATGAGTTTGTAAGCGGTATTTCGCCATCTAAAACAACTATTTTAGTAAATGCGGGTCAGCAATCTTTAATTCAATTCTTATTAAAGAAATAGAACTCTTTTAAATCCATCATATAAAACCCCGATACTGATTGTAATAGATGCTCAGTATCGGGGTTATTTTTATAGCTATTTTTCTATTTCAAATCAACTTTTTGTTCCCCCTCGTTAACGCCTTTTACAAACGCAATCAATCCTTTAAAATAAATTTCCTGATCATCATACATAGCCATGTGACTTCCTTTTGGACAGTATAAATAGCTTCCGTTTGGCAACTGCTTAGACATTTTCTCCATAAAAACAGGGTCCATGGTGTCGTTTTTAGCACCAATAACTAAAGCAGGGATGGTGATGTTTTTTAAATCTTCCATCCTATCCCATTTTATTAATTTACCTGCTACTCCAAATTCACTTGGTCCTTGCATAGTAACGTATAAAGATTGGTTCATTTTAGCGAAAGAACGATTAACTGGCTCTGGCCATTTGTCTAGCGGCATTCTTAAAATATGTTGCGTATAAAAGTTCGGCATTAACAACTCCATATATCTGGGATTTTCATAGTCGTTATTGGCTTCTATTGTTCTGATCTCTTTTAAAACCTCTGGATCTAATTGCTTCGCCAAAACACTATCTGCATATTTTCCATAAGCTGGCACACTTGCCATCATGTTAGAAATAATCAATCCTTTTAGGTTTTTCTGATATTTCGTAGCATATTCAATCGCTAAAATACCACCCCATGAATGACCTAAAACGTAAAAATTATCAGGCGTTAAATCTAAAGCCAAACGAACTTGCTCTACCTCTTCAACATAGCGAGGTAAATCCCACATGGCAGTATCTTTTGGATTATCTGAGTTGCCACAACCTAATTGATCGTAATAAATAAACTCAATACCTTCTTTAGGGAAGAAATTCTCGAAACATTCAAAATATTCATGAGTGGCGCCTGGTCCACCATTCAGTAATAAAACCCTCATTTTGGGATTATTGCCAAACTTTTTGGTCCAAACATTAAATGTCCCTTTTGATGTTTTGATGGGAATCATGGTTACACCACCATCTTGTACCCCAGAATCTGTAGTATTAAAATAGGCGTTATTTTTTTCTGATGGAGTGATGCGGCTGCAGGCAGTCCATAATAATATTCCAACACAAAAGGTTAGAATAGAAAGGGTTTTAAAAATTTTCATCTTGATTAAATATCGGTTTAAAACAATCTACAATATCATTAAAAATAATTGCTTTCTGAAACCTCCAACATTCTACTGTTACCAAACGTACAGCGTCGTTCAATTTTCTTACTTTTGTGCTTTGTAATTTTATAGCATGTCAGAAGAAAAGTCATTAAATTTTATTGAAGAGATTGTCGAAAACGATTTAAAAGCAGGTAAATACGACCAAATAATTACTCGTTTTCCGCCCGAACCAAATGGTTTTTTACACATTGGACATGCCAGTAGCATTTGTTTAAATTTTGGTTTAACCCAAAAATTTAAAGGATATACCAATCTTCGTTTTGATGATACTAACCCTGTTACAGAAGATACAATGTATGTGGATAGTATTAAAAAAGATATCGCATGGTTAGGTTTTCAATGGAAAAATGAATTATATGCTTCTGATTACTTTGATTTATTATTCAGTTATGCCGTTAAACTAATTGAGAAAGGTTTAGCTTATGTGGATGAATTAGGGTCGGAGGAAATGGCAAAAATGAAAGGAACGCATACAGAATCTGGAAAAGACAGCCCATTTAGAAATAGATCAATAGCAGAAAATTTGGATCTTTTTGAGCGGATGAAAAACGGAGAGTTTCCGGATGGAAGTCGCACTTTGAGAGCAAAAATTGATATGGCGAGTTTAAACATGTTGATGCGTGATCCAATTTTATACCGCATTAAACATGCTAAACATCACCGCACTGGAGATAAATGGTGCGTTTACCCGATGTATGATTTTGCTCATGGGCAAAGTGATGCGATAGAAAATGTTACTCACTCGGTGTGTACTTTAGAGTTTATTCCTCACCGCGAATTATACGATTGGCTAATCGCTCAATTAGAAATTTACCCCTCACATCAATATGAATTTGCTCGTCGTAATGTAGATTATACAGTGACCAGTAAGCGGAAATTATTACAACTGGTAAATGAGAAATTTGTAAGCGGTTGGGACGATCCACGTATGCCAACCATTAGCGGCTTACGTCGTCGTGGATTTACCCCATCATCTATCCGAAACTTTTGCGAGAGAATAGGAATTGCCAAAAGAGAAAATCTAATTGAATATAGTTTATTAGAGTTTTTTATTCGTGAGGATTTAAATAAAACATCATGGCGGAGGATGGCAGTTTTAGATCCTATAAAAATGGTGATTACTAATTATCCAGAAGGACAAGAAGAAATGTTGCATGGCGAAAACAATCCTGAAGTTGAAGGACATGATGGCGAAAGACAAATTCCTTTTAGCAGAGAATTATGGATAGAGCGGGAAGATTTCATGGAAGAACCGCCAAAAAAATTCTTCCGTTTAGGACCGGGTTTAATGAGTCGTTTGAAAAGTGCTTATATAGTTCAGTGTGATGATTTTGTGAAAGATGCGGAAGGAAATGTTACTGAAATTCATTGTACTTATTTTCCTGATTCTAAATCAGGAGAAGACACTTCTGGCTTGAAAGTTAAGGGAACAATGCATTGGGTAAGTGTGCCACACGCAAAAACTGCGGAGGTGAGATTATACGAACGTTTATTTACTGCTGAAGAACCAGATCGAGAAGAAGGCGACTTTAAAGATTATATCAACACAGAAAGTTTGGTTGTAGTTAAAAATGCTTTTATTGAAGCTGATTTGGCAAACGCATCAAAACAATTAGAAGAAAACCCAGATAGACGTTACCAATTTATTAGAAAAGGATATTTTTGCTTAGATGCAGATTCAACCCCAAATCATTTGGTGTTTAACAGAACGGTAACTTTAAAAGATACTTGGGCAAAGGAAGCTATAAAGTAAAGTGTTAAAAGTAGAAAGTTAAAAGTTAATCAAATTTGATACTTTAAACTTTCTACCCAAAACTTTACACTCAACCTAATACTTTTTATACAAATTTAATAACACACATTTATCCCAATCACTCATTACTGGATTTAAATCTAGTTTTACGAAGTGACGTTTAAATGCAATAATTGCTGCGGGTAAATCTCTGGTATCATAGCCAACTCTGCGTAATGCATTTTCAACATCAAAATCTGCCGGCGGTGGAGTTGTAGGGTTATCAAACCACAATCCGAACCCATCATCGGCTAACCTTTTCCAAGGAAATAAAATGCTTGGATCTGGCTTTCTTTTTGGCGCTACATCAGCATGACCGATGAAATTTGCTGTTGGGATATTGTAAGTAATTTTTAGTTTTTGGAGTAAAATCAATAAACTATTTATTTGGGCATCACTAAATGGTTCGGTTCCATTATTATCAATCTCTATACCAATAGAGCAAGAATTCATATCGTAATTGTTTCCCCACTTACTTACTCCAGCATGAAATGCTCTAAACTCATCATTTAACATTTGCACTACCTGGCCATCTCGTCCTACTACATAATGAGCGCTCACTTGAGTACGCTCTAGCGTAAATGTTTTGATAGTTTGCGCTAATGAATCTTGTGCGGTATGATGAATAATCACAAAATCTGGTTTACGACTGCTAAAATTTACTGTTGGTATAAATGAGGTTTGAATGGCATTTCCTAAGGAATCCATTAAGACGAATACTGGATTTACATCCATTTTTTCTACAACTGCTTGTATTTTTTCTGTCTGTATTTTTTGCGCTTCCTGATAAGGTTTTGGCGAACAGGCAGCTACTAAAACCGCCGAACTAATGATAAGTAATGATTTGAATTTCA
>JBKJLB010000024.1:0-2910 GCA_046597075.1 Pelobium sp. | reverse complement strand
CATCATTGATGATGGAAGCGACAACAATACGCAAAATCAGATATTAAATTATGCCATCCAATATGAGGATAAAATAACCTATCTAAGGCATAAAAATCGCAGTCAGGCAGAATCTATTAACAGGGGAATGCTGATCAGTAATAGCGAATTTATCACTGTTATTGATGCTGATGACGAATACAAACCTAATCATTTAAGTACCTGTTTATCTGAAATCAAAACACTCGATTTAATTGCCTCCACAACCGAAACCATTGTAAACGATGAATCGGATTATTATGTACCAGATCGTTTTAATAAAGATCAAGTCATCCATGTAGATAACTGTATTTTATTTGCCACCTTGTTTGGAAAAAAAGAAGTTTTCACGATGCTCAATTTCAATAATATGTATGCTGCAGATGCTAATTTTTATGAAAGAGCAGAGCAGCAATACGCGGTAAAGAAACTAGATTTAAGAACCTATGTTTATTATCGAAACAATTTGGAAAGTTTGACTGCGAAAATTAAAACAGAAGCCCTACTTGAAAATTAATTTTAATATACCTAGCAATCTTATTGTTTCATCGCACATTACGGGTATTTACGATGTGAATAGGAGTACTACTTTAGCAGATGATGATTTTTCGCTGGTAGCAGAATGGGCAAAATCTATTACTGATTTGGGTTTGCAAGGAATTATTTTTCATAATAATTTTTCGGAAGCCACTTGTAATTTGCATCAAAGCGATTATATCCACTTTATAAAAGTTGATTATAACCCACAGTTTAACCCCAATGTATTTCGGTATTTTGCTTATGCCGAATTCTTAAAGCAACATGCTCCTTTAATCGAAAATATTTTTTTTACAGATGTTTCTGATGTCACTGTTTTAAAAAATCCTTTTGTAGAAGAGTTATTTTTAAAAAATCCTACACATATTTTTTGTGGCGATGAGCCAGAGATTTTAGATAACGAATGGATGCAAGAACATGCAGCGCACTTACGCAGTAAAATAGCTAATTATGCTGCTTATGAAGCTGATTTTAAAAATAAGACCTTACTAAATTGCGGAATAATGGGAGGGAATATTGCCGTGATGAAACCTTTTATAGAGAAATTGTGGGCCATACACCATCAATACAATGCGGATAATAAAACCCTTTATACTGGTGATATGGGCGCTTTTAACTATTTGGTAAGGACAGGTTATCATGACAGACTGATACACGGTAGTCCGGTAAATACTGTGTTTAAAAGTTATAAAAATGATTCTTCGTGTTGGTTCAAACATAAATAACAACTAATTTTTTTGTTTAGAAATATTATAAATCAACTTATTTTTGAAATAGCAATTCATTAACAAATTGATTATTTTCTGTATTTTAGAGTTCTTATGTCTATCTCATCACTATGGAAAAACAATGTTTGGATTGCGGGCAAAAAATCATCGGTAGAGCGGATAAGAAATTTTGTGACGACCAATGTCGCAGCAATTATAATAACCGCTTAAGAGCCGAGGATCAAACGACCATTAAAAAAATCAATCATATTTTATTAAAGAACAGAAAGATTTTAAATGAGTTAAATCCTGATGGAAAAACCAAAATAACCAAGATTAAATTAGAAAAAGCTGGTTTTAATTTCGCCTATTTCACACATATTTATGAAACCACAAAAGGAGCTAAATATAAATTTTGTTATGAGTTTGGTTATTTGCCAATAGAAAATGATTATTACCTTTTAGTGAAAAGTAATGATATCTAGTCTTTAATACAGCAGTTATTTTTCTTCGTACAACCTTAGCCTGCTTTTTAAATTTAATGTTTCTTGTTGTAGGTTTTGTATGCGGTCTATCAAATGAAAAATGGTTTCGATCCCTGCAGCATTAATTTCTAGCTCTTGATGTAAGCGCAACATTTTTTCCAGATATTCCAATTTTTCTTCCAGTATGCAGGGAGATTCCTGAATCAAAATCACTTCAATTAAACCAGTTTCATTCAGTTGCTGAAATAAGGTCAATTCTATTTCGTAATGTTCGCAAATGGTACTTAAAGGAATATAATTTCTTTGGCTCATGATTTCCTTAGATTAGAAAGTTGAGTAAATAATTCTTTTTCTTCTGTTGTGAGATTTTTTGGTAGGGTTAATTCATAAGTGATGATCAAATCACCAAATTCTCCGTCCTTTTTATAAACGGGGAATCCCTTTCCTTTTAATTTTACTTTGGTTCCGCTGGGTGTTTCTGGGGCTATTTTTAATTTTACTTTTCCGTCAAAAGTATTCACCATCAATTCACCGCCTAACAAGGCCAAATACATATCCAAATTAACGGTTTCATATAAATTGTCGCCATCTCTTTTAAATACTGGATTGTTTTGGATAGCAAATCGAATACTTAAATCTCCTTTTGGTCCACCATTTATACCCTCACCACCAAAGCCCTTAATCTTAATTTCTTGACCATCTTTTACACCTGCCGGAATGGTTAATCGGATATTTTTTCCGTTAACGGTGAGTGTTCTTTTGTGGGTTTCATAAACATCTTTTAATTCTAATTGAAGCTCGGCGTTAAAATCCTGACCTCTAAACTTTGATTGTCCTCCAGCTCTTCCGCGAGAAGCGCCCCCAAACATAGATTCGAAGAAATCTGTATAATCTGCACCGCCACCAAAATTACCTCCACCTTCGTAAGATTGCCCGCCAAATGGATTTTGTTGTTGATTGGAACTATAGCCTTGTTGTTGACCAGCTTTTTCAAATTGCTCGGCATGTTTCCAGTCTTTACCATATTTGTCGTACTTTTTACGGTTTTCAGGTTTGCTTAAAACTTCGTTTGCCTCATTAACTTCTTTGAATTTTTTTTCTGCTTCTGTATCATTAGGGTTCACATCTGGGTGATATTTTCGGGCCATTTTACGATAAGCCTT
>JBKJLB010000007.1:0-5457 GCA_046597075.1 Pelobium sp. | reverse complement strand
ATATGCAAGCAATTAATTTTTTTATCAAAAATAACCTTTAAAATATGGGAATGCCCGCTGATGAATAATTCAGGCGACTTAGTGTAAATTTCTTTTTTAACATTGGGTGCATATTTGTCTGGATAGCCACCAATATGTGTCATCCAAACATTTACTTCTTCACATTTGAATTTTGAATGCTCGGGGAAAACTTCTCTAATTTCATGACCATCAATATTTCCATAAACTCCTTTTAATGGCTTAAATGCTGCTAATTGATCAATCAGCTCCAAATTGCCAAAGTCCCCAGCATGCCAAATCTCATCTCTATCATCAAAGTATTTGAATACTGCATCATCCAAAAAACTATGTGTGTCTGATATTAAACCAATCTTTATCATTTAAAATATGGTGAAGAAATCCTTTAATGCACTGATATATTCTGTGGAATGAACTCCTTGATTGGCATAGATACAAAAATCTTTAAAAACTAAATCGGTTGTTTTTACTTTACCAAAGCCAATGATATGCCTGATTGTTGCCTTATCAGAATAAGAACGAATTTTAAAACACTCATTTGGATATAAAGAAAAGTCGGGAGCTAACTCTTGCAACATCATTGAAATATCTACAGGTACTATCACTTGTATATTTCCATTCGCCGTTAAATGATGGTTTGCAACCCTTAATAAATCAATAAAAAATTGCTCATCAGTATGCTTAGAAATATTATTATTGTCCTTTGGTGATTTTAAAGCATTTAAAAAATACGGTGGATTTGAAACAATCAAATCATATTTATTTTGGGGATGGTGTTCAAAAAACTCAGCAAAGCCATAATGATACGACTTCAGTCGTTCGTGAAATAATGAATTATCGAAATTTAATCTTGATTTTTCGAATGCAACAGCATCTATATCTATTCCATCAATCGTTGCTTGACGATTTCGCTGTGCAAGCATTAAAGCGATGACTCCAGTTCCAGTTCCAATATCAATAATGGATTTCGCCCCTTTAACATCTGCAAGAGCTCCAAATAAAACCGCATCGGTATTTATTTTCATTGGGCAGTTTTCCTGATCAATCACAAACTCTTTAAAATGAAATACCGACGACATTCACAAATTTATCAATAATTATGCCCTAAGAAAATGAAAATAAACATAGAAAATTCAATTTAAAAATACTCGAGTCTTAATAAGTTTCCATAAATTAGCTATTTAGGTTACCGCGTATAATTAGCAATCCTTAAATGGAATAGGAAGTAATAATTTAGATAATGGATTTCTATATTGTTCATTATTAAATACAGAATGGTTAGTAAATTTTTAAAAAATTAATCTTAAAAAATTGATTATTAGTTCTAATGACATTTTTAGTGCTTTTCATACTATCGGAATAACTTTTGCGTATGCATGCAAAAATAATAGGAACTAAATACCCAAGCACAATAAAACTTACATGGCAAATAATAAAATACTAGTGATTGATGATGAGACATTGATTAATAAATTTTTAGCATCAAGATTAAAAAGAGAAGCATGGGATGTAGATACCGCAGTTGATGGCATAGAAGCCATGAATAAAATTACCCGTAACAAATATGATTTGATCCTTACTGATTTAATAATGCCCAATGTAGCAGGGCTAGAGTTAGTGCTGCATATTAAGAAATCGAAACTTAATGCTGACGTACCTGTAATCGTAATTTCTTCCATGACCTCTGATAACGTGATTTTAGACGTTTTATCTTTGGGAGTGCAGGAGTATATTGCAAAACCATTTTCTATGAACGTGGTAATTGCTAAGATTAAGCAAATTCTTGAGAAAAAATCTGCTGCCTAATCTTAGACAGATCATTTTTTCTATTAAAATAGTACAACGCTTTTATGTTCTATCAATTCCATTGGAAACAATATCCTGTAATTATCATAATTGCGCTAGTAGTCTCATTCTTAGCTTTGATTATGATTTTTGTTACACTTGGAATAATCTATTTTCACAGGATTAAGACCGAGGATACAAATGAGGAAGAAGCAGCTTCAGAACTGATTATTATAGAAGAGTTAAATAATCACATCTTACGATATGATTCATTAAATGAGATTCCCGAAAAAGAGTTACGAACCGTTGTTAATAAACTTACGAGGCTAAAACAAAAAAGCTTAGTTTTTACAAAGGTTCTTACTAGAACTTTAATGAGCTTTAGCATACTCCTTACGGGAACAATTCAACTGGTTATTAACGCAACCTACAATCTTTTAAAACTTCGGGAAGGCACCCTAAAAAAATTAAATAGCAAACTTTGGTTTGTAAAAATAGAGGGATTAAAGGAAGTGCAGGAAATAAATGACAACCACTCTATATCACAGGTTATCACCTTAACCAAGGACAATAATATTAATGTAAGAGTTTCTGCCTATGCTGCATTAATGCAGCTTGATTATGAGGAAAAATATAAATTTTTAGTTGACGAACAAGAAACTTTGACCCAATGGCACCAGATTATCCTTACCAATGCCGTGGAAATGATAGATTCAACTGAACTCCCTGATTTTAAAACATATTTAGGCAGTACCAATAATAGCATAGTTCTTTTATGCATAAAACTGATATTACATTACAACCAGCTTAACTCAGTTAGCAGCTTGATTACACTGCTTAACCATAAGGATGATGAGATAAGATGTTTTGTAATCCAAGCACTTGGAAAATTAAATGCAAATGAAGCAGAACAGAAACTAATAGAACGTTATCCTAACGAATCAATAGGTAACAAAGTACAGATATTGTTAGCATTGGGAGATATCATAAGTCTTACATCCCTAAAATTCTTAACTCATAAATTTATTAAAGAAGAGGATTTTTATATCCTAAAAAGTGCTGCGGCGGCGATAAATGCTTTTCCTCAGGAGCTTAAAAAATTGGTGCCTTTTGATTCTACCTTGTTAGGTAAAAAGCAGATAACTTTAATAAAGCATTATGAAGAGCCCTTAAATATATATGGAAGCACTTAGAGAATGGTTAAACTTCATCTTTAACAATTTCATTTATTACTATAGTGTCACTATAATGTTCAGCTATCTTCTGTTGACATTTTTTAGCCTCCGGGAAATCAAAAAATACAAGCGAAAAGACAATCTATTTGACTATCAGTTAATGTTAGGCTCGCCATACTTACCTAGTATTTCTGTTATCGCACCAGCTTATAATGAAGGAAAGGTCATTCTTAACGGGGTACAATCGCTCCTCTCACTCAGCTACCCCAAGTTTGAAGTCATCCTTATTAATGATGGTAGTACAGATGATACTTTGCAGCAACTCATTGATGAATATGAATTGGTAAAGGTAAACTTTGCCTACCATGAGGTGATCAAAACATACCCTATTAAGCAGGTTTATAAATCCACAAACCCAGTTTATTCCAAATTGGTGGTTATCGATAAAGAGAATGGTAAAAGTAAGGCGGATGCATCCAATTCGGGTATCAATGTTGCAACTTATCCGCTAATACTGTTTACCGACGTAGATTGTATCTTGCACAAGGATACGTTGATTAAATTGGTTAAACCATTTATAGAAGAACGGGATAGAGTAATAGCAACCGGCGCAGCCATCCGAATTTCGAACTCATGTGAAGTTAAAAATGGGTATGTCAAAAAAGTAAATGCGCCTAGGGAATTTCTGCCTCTTTTCCAGGAATTGGAATATATCAGAGCATTTCTTTTGGGCAGGATGGCTTGGAGCAGTATCAATGCATTAATGCTAGTATCTGGGGCACTTGGCCTTTTTGATAAAGAAATTGTAATAAAAGCAGGTGGATTCGATGATAAATTTTTAGGCGAGGATATGGAACTCATCAGCAGGATGCGGATTTATATGCATAACAATAAATTAAAATATAAGGTGCGCTACATTCCAGAATCTTTGTGTTGGACAGAAGCACCATCTAATTTAAATATTTTCGCTAGACAGCGTACAAGGTGGTCTAGAGGTTTGGCACAAACACTATGGTTTCATAAAAAAGTAGCTTTTAACCCAAAATACAAAATATTTGGGCTCCTTACATTTCCCTACTTCATCCTATTTGAATGGCTTGCACCAATACTAGAATTTGGCGGAATCCTGTATTACATCTATCTTATAATTACGGGGCAGATAAATTGGGAATTTGCCATCATTCTTCTTCAATTTGTTTATTCGTTTTCTGTACTTATCACCATTGCATCAGTGCTGTGGGATGAAATTACAGGAATAAAGTACTCCAAGAAAAGTGAAGTGTTCAGACTTTGCCTTGCCGCTGTGGCTGAACCATTTGTTTATCATCCTCTAGTATTATTTTTCTCCCTTCGGGGGAATTGGTTCTTTCTCACAAACAAGAAATTATCATGGGGTGTGATGACAAGAATTGGGTTTGGAAAGAAAAAAAAAGAAACTTTAAAATTATGATAAGAAAGAACTTTAAGATAAATAAACTATACTTTAATGTGTTTTTATTTTTTTTGACGACAAGTAGCAAGGTTGATATGTTTCAAAATAGCGATGAATTATAGCAAATAGCACTAAAAGAAACAAATGCAAATCATAATTATACCGCCGCAAACTCTTTAAAATGAAATAAAGACATGTTTAAAATTACCGATTATTAAATTAATGAGGTGAATGTTTTAACTTTTAGAGATAATAAAGGATAAATCAATATCATCACCTTGGTAAAACATCAGGAATTTCCATTTTGGCTACTCCTATTCTATTATCGGCCATGCCATAATAAATATCTATTCTATTGGGCTGACCAATGTCCTCTCGACAGTCTAAACCTGTAGGAAATACCACATTTGCAATTGTTCCTATGGTCTCGTCAAGTAATTCTGGAAATAATATAGGTTGAGGCGACCGATAAATTACCTTCTGCGGATCCTCTTTTGAAAGAATCATCACCCCTGCCGAATAGCATAATTTTGGTTTATCGGCCGTTGATTCTGGTAACTCATGCACCCCATGATAAATAATGAGCCAACCATGTTTGGTCAATAAAGGAGGTGCTCCAGCGCCAATTTTTAAGTTTTCCCAAGGTTCTATGGGAATAGCTAAGCGGTGATTAGATGTGAATTTAGCGTATTGAAAATTGGTATCCTCACCAAAATTATAGTAAGAAATCCAGATACTCTCTTTATGTGAATCTATTTTGCGGCTCTTACTAACTTTAACCGTTTCTTCTGGAGTGGAACCCGAAAAAAGCGGACGGTGTAACATCCCAATAGAAGGGTGTCCATTTGGGCTAATGATGGTGAACGGAAAAATACTAGCATCCTTGTTATAAATTCCATTAAAATCGATGCCTTTATAGGGTGCGTATTTGACTAATCCTAAACGTTTCCACTTCACCAAGTCTTTTGACCTAGCCATAGCAACACGAGGACCATCAGGACCAAAAGCAGTATACGTCATGATGTAATCGTTTAAAGGATCTACAAA
>JBKJLB010000378.1:0-4880 GCA_046597075.1 Pelobium sp. | reverse complement strand
CAAGATATAAGTGGTACTTATATTGAAGTGGATGCTGCTACATCAAGTTGTAAAAGATTTGCGGCTTTTTCTGGTAGTTCTGCTTTAGCTATTTTAGCTCCAGGATGTTTTCCACCTGGGGGGCAAACAGCAAACAGTAACCCATCTTATGATCCCTTATTTCAGCAACTTTACCCTTTAGAAAGTTGGGGAAAAACATTTCCTTTAATACCTTTCTTTGATAGAAATACAGGATCTATTTTTAGAATTCTAGCATCACAAAATAATACTAGCATAAATGTAGCTGGTGCAAGTTTTTCATTAAATGCTGGTGAATTTTATGAAACATTACCTATTACAAATGTGTCATTAATCACTTCTAATAAGCCGGTAATGGCTTCCCAGTATGCTTTAACTCAGTATTGTGCAGATTCTAGAAATTATGGAAGATCTACAATCCCTAGTGACCCAGACATGGTTATTTTAAATCCGCTGGAGTATAGCATCAAAGATGTAACGATGTATTCTTCTACCAAACTGGCAATTACCGATCAATTTTTAAACGTGATGATTCCAACACCTGGAGTTAAGTCTTTTAAAATTAATAGTGTAGATTTTAGTGCAAGATTTAGTCCTGTACCGGGTAACAATCTCTATTCTTACGCTCAGGTAGACCTTGGTTTAATTAGAGGAACAAATTTTAATTTAACATCAGATGTGGGCTTTAATGCCACGGCTTATGGTTTTGGTAATTTTGAATCTTATGCTTATTCTGCCGGAACAAACTTGGCCGCTTCCGTATTTTTAAATGCAGTAAGGCCTGCAACCAACGATACCATTAGTAGTGCCTGCTTGGATGAGTCTTTTGAGTTTCGATTGGTTTTACCCTATAAATCAGAAAATCTTATTTGGACCTTAGATGTTGGTGATGCACCAATTCCGCAACCAAATCCCCCAGCTAAGCCAATTATAGTAAATGGGAATGCATTATTTGAATATAGATTACCAATAAGTAAGGTTTATACTACAATTGGAGTAAAAAAAATAAGTATAATTTCAACTTTCCCTGTTTCTTCTGGCGGGTGTCCATCTGGTGATGAAGTCTTGAATTTTGATTTCGAGGTTTATAATCCACCACCATTAACAACTTTTAAGTCAAAAAAATCAGCATGTATTAACTCGGTGGTTCAGTATAATATTGATGAAAATAATAATAGTGGCAGGCCTATTATAGATTATTTTTGGGATTTTGGTGATGGTACCACTTCAAAAGAAAAGAATCCTACTCACATTTTTACTACAGTTGGCACCAAAAATGTCTCTTTATATGTTAAAAATGATGTTGCTTGTGTTTCTAACGTGAGTCAGTTGCCAATTGAAATTCTAAAAGAACCTGTAAGTAATTTTAGTATAGCTAATGTTTCCTGTTCGTTAAAGGCAATCCAATTTACAGATCAAACTGATTTAGGAGGTAATAAGGTTATCTCTTACCTATGGAATTTTGGTGATGGTGATACTTCTTCCTTGGCAAATCCTGCTCACACTTATCAAAGGCCAGGTAATTATACGATTACATTAAAAATAGTAACTGAATCAGGATGTGAAACCATAATTAGTAAATCAAAAATAATTTTTAGTTCGCCTATTGTCGATTTTGCTGATCCAGAGGCTTGTGTTACAGATTCTGTAAAATTTTCGGCCACCACTACTTCTTTGGACATAAAAACTTATCAATGGGATTTTGGCGATGGAAATTTGAGTATTGTTAGTTCGAATCCAAATATTTCACATCAATATGCAGTGCCAAAAATTTATGGTGTAAAGTTAATTGCAGTCTCAGTTAATGGTTGTGAAACCGTTATATCAAAACAAATTACTATCAGTGGAAGTCAGCCTAAAGCCAACTTTCAAGTTATAAATAGTGATAAACTATGCAGTAATCAACCCGTTCAATTCCAAGATTTATCAACAGTTAACCCTGGAAATATCACCAAATTAGAATGGATATATATTTATACAGGCTTATTAACGGATAGTGTAACTACTATAAATGACCCTAAACCCAATGATATTTATCAATTCAAATATCCAGCATCTAAAAATGAAACTACCTATAAAGTATTACTAAGAGCATACTCAGGGGTTATATGCTTTCAAGAATATTCTCTTGATATTAAAATACAAGGCAGTCCTGATGTTAGGTTTGATTCTATCCCTAGTACTTGTTTAAATATCAATCCGTTTAAAATTACCCAGGCTGCAGAATTAACTGGAATAGCTGGTTCTGGAGTCTTTGAAGGTATTGGAGTCAGTTCTGATGGATTTTTTAACCCTTTAATTGCAGGACTTGGAACTTTTGAAATCACCTACACTTTTACTGCAACAAATAGCGGCTGTACTGATGTTAAGAAAAGTAGTATCTCAGTCTATTCAGTTCCAACTTTAGATATGGGAATTGATGCTGTGATTTTATTGGGAGGACAAACAACCCTAAAAGCAAAAGCAACTGGAGTAGGTTTAACTTATCAATGGTCGCCATCACAAGGTTTAAATAACGATAAAATATTAAATCCAATTGCTAGTCCAAAAGAAACCACAACATATACTTTAACTGTAACATCTTCAGATGGTTGTATTGAAAGCGGTCAAATTGACGTTATTGTTGCTGGTTTACCTGAAATTCCTAATACTTTTACACCCAACAACGATGGAGTAAACGATGTATGGAACATAAAATATTTAGAGTCCTATGTTAATGCAAAAATTACCATATTTAACAGATTTGGTAATCCCGTGTTTAATTCATTAGGATATGACGTCCCTTGGGATGGGAAAACTAATGGTAAAGATGTGCCAATAGGTGTTTATTATTATATCATTGACCCTAAAAATGGAGATAAGCCATTTTCAGGTTCGGTTACTGTGATTAGATGAGATTTTTGAAACTTTTTATTATTCTAATTGGTATTTTCAATATTGCGTTTGCGCAACAAAAACCGCAATACACCCAATATATTTTAAATAACTATATCATTAACCCTGCAATAACCGGGATTGAGAACTACATAGATGTTAAAGCAGGTTATCGGCAACAATGGACGGGTTTACAAAATGCGCCAGTTACTTCCTACTTAACAGCGCATATGCCGATAGGTAAAAATAACGATTTGGGAAGTGCCACTTCTTTTGGTATGGTTGGCGAAAATCCTTTAGGGATAAGTTATAAAAGCGACTATCAAGCTTCTGACCCTCATCATGGAATTGGAATAGTTGCCGTGGTTGATAAAACAGGCCCGCTTAGTAATGCCACTTTCAATGTTACCTATGCTTATCATTTAGGATTGGCACCACGTTTAAACTTATCAGTTGGAGTTGGGGCTGGATTTTCGAAATTTAGCTTAAACACCGCAGAATTAACTTTAGAGAACCCAAATGATGATGCAATTGCCAATAGTGGGATCAATACTCGTATAAAGCCCGATATAAATATTGGCCTTTGGTTATATTCGGCAAAGTTTTTCTTTGGTGCTTCGGTTCAACAAATATTACCACAAACATTGTCATTTTCAAACAATTCTAGTTATAACACTGGTAAAACTGTGCCACATACCTTTGTAACAACAGGTTACAGGTTTTGGTTAAATGATGATGTTACGGTAATTCCATCTGTAATGTTAAAGTACGTAAAGCCAGCACCATTAGGTGTAGATTTTAATACTAAAATTGCTTTTAGAGATAAAATTTGGATTGGGGGAGCGTATCGAAAAGACGATTCTTTTTCAGGATTATTAGGCTTTAATGTAGGCTCATTATTTAACCTAAGTTATTCATATGATTTTACTACATCTGCCTTAAATACTGTTTCTAGGGGTACTCATGAAATTGTTTTAGGATTAATTTTAAACAACCGTTATAAAGTAACCTGTCCTCAAAAACTTTGGTAAATTGATTACTTTCTTCTATCGAATATTTTGATTATCCAAAAAGAAAAATAAAAGATAAGAATTCCAAATTAACCTATAGCTCTCTCCTTAACCGGGCAACTGGAATGCTCATCTGTTCACGATATTTTGCAACAGTTCTTCTGGCAATATTATATCCTTTATCTTTTAATATTTCTGTTAATTTTTCATCAGCTAAAGGTTTAGATTTATCTTCACTTCCAATACATTCTTCTAAAATTTTCTTCACCTCTTTGTTAGAAACTTCTTCACCACTTTCAGTCTGAATCGCTTCAGAAAAGAATGACTTTAAGAGGTAAGTTCCAAATTCTGTTTGTACATATTTAGAGTTTGCTACCCTAGAAACGGTGGAGATATCCATTCCAATTCTATCAGCAATATCTTTTAAAATCATTGGTTTTAAATGTCGTTCATCACCATCAAATAAGAAATAATTATATTGATAGTTCATAATCGCATTCATGGTTTTTAATAAAGTTTGTTGACGTTGCTTAATGGCGTCAATAAACCACTTGGCAGAATCAAGCTTTTGCTTAACAAACTGAACGGCTTCTTTTAGTTTTTTGTCTTTGTCAGATGTTTTCTCATAATGTTCGAACATTTCCTGATAAGATTTACTTACCCTAAGTTCGGGAGCGTTTTTAGAATTTAAGGTTAAAACTAAAACATCATCATTCTTTACGATATGAAAATCAGGAATAACTTGCATCTGTTTAACATTTGATGCACCTGAATCTCCAGGTTTTGGGTTTAACTTTAAAATTTCTCCAACAATATCTTTTAATTCTTCTGAATCTATATTTAAGCTTTTTTCGAGCTTATCGTAATGTTTTTTGGTGAATTCTTCTAAGTAATCCTCAACTATTTGTTGCGCTTTTTCTATGAGGATATTACTTTGATCTTTTTTTCTCAGTTGAATAAGTAGACATTCTTGTAAAT
>JBKJLB010000328.1:0-8587 GCA_046597075.1 Pelobium sp. | reverse complement strand
CTTCCTTTCTGCTTTTAGCGTGATTGATAGACCAAAATATTCCAATAATTCCAGTTAATACAAGGAGTGTTGATATTAGCTCTGCCTGTGTAAAAGAAAAAGATCCTAAGTGATATTTTGAGTTTACACGTATCATTTCAATGAAAAAGCGCTCTATTCCATTTAATATTAAATAAATTGAGAATAAAATTCCGGGAGTTTTAATTTTCTTACGAATTGACCACAAAAAAGCAAATAATAAAATACAAGCAACTGCTTCGTAAAGCGGTGTTGGATAAACGCCATTAGCCAATTCGCTACAGTATTTCCCTACACAGCCCGGTATTGGTATTCCTTCGTTAATTACATTATGAGGATATTTAAAAGACCATACCCAATCAGGCGCCCAGCTCAACCAATTTGGTTTAGGATTTAAATTTTCTATACCCCAATCTCCATCACCAGCTAACTGGCAGCCAATTCTACCCACTCCATAAGCTAACATTAAACCAGGGCCAGATACATCAGCCATATGAATTGCTTTAATACCGTTTTTACCCGAGATATAAAGTACAGCTATTGCACCAAAAATTAAACCTCCGTAATAAGTTAATCCACTAAATGAGAGAAGGTTTTGAATCGGATCTTGCATAAAACGATCCCAATATTCCAAGTTATCGAACAATTTTGCACCTATAATACCAGCAATTGCAGCATAGGCGATAAAAGTCCCCATCATTTGATAAGGATGAACCGTCTCTGTTACCTTTTTTGGTTGTGGTAATTGTTGCTTTTTCTTCTCATAATATGCCCAATAAGCAAAAACTCCAGCTAAAATAATTCCAGCAATCCAATTCCCTTTTGTAGATAATATAAAATCTTGTGGATTGTCAACAAAAGAGGAATAATTCAACAATCCGTAAATTAACTTATAGCCAATAACAAATCCGAATAAACCATTAAACAACAACTCGGTTATATTTGCTGGCTCGCCAATAATCACATCCTTTTTAATGGGATGAACCTGACCTAATTTTTCTCTTCTTTTTAATTCTTCTGAGAAGCCCCAATAACCAGCAATAAATGCCATAGCTACGAAAAACCCAAATGTTTGAATAGGTAAGGGTATTTCTATACCAATTAAATATTTAATAAGATGTGATAAGGTTGGGAACATTATAGGTATTTGGTTTAGTGAGTTAATATTTCTTCTGCTTCTGTCGCACTCACATCACCATCGGGCAGAATTTCTTCTAATTTGATTTGCTTCAATTCGTTTACTAAAACAGGGTCGTATTTTACTTTTATCTTTACGTAATTATTGGTAAATCCATGCATAAATCCTTCTTTTTGGTCAGCTTCAAATAGGACTTCTGCAGTTTTTCCGATTTGGGTTTCGTAAAATGCTCTTCTTTTCTTTTCAGATAGAATGTGCAACATCTTACTCCTATCAGCCCTTTGCGAACCAGGAACAACACCTTCCATTTCGATAGCAGGTGTATTTTCTCTTTCAGAATACGTGAAAACGTGTAAATAAGAGATATCTAAATCATTCAAGAAATTATAGGTATCTATAAAATCTTCTCTTGTTTCACCTGGGAAACCTACAATTACATCGACACCAATACAAGCATTAGGCATAAATGATTTTATTTTAGCTACTCTATCCTGATACAAGTCTCTTTTATACCTCCTTCTCATCAGTCCTAAAATTTTATCAGAGCCAGATTGTAATGGGATATGAAAATGTGGAACAAATCTTTTGGATTGAGAAACAAACTCAATGATTTCATTACTGAGTAAATTAGGTTCTATTGAAGATATTCTAATTCTATTGATACCCTCAACTTTATCTAAGGCTTTTACCAAATCAAAGAATTTATCTTCTTTTTTACCATTTCTAATTCCGAAATCACCAATATTTACACCTGTTAAAACAATTTCTTTAACTCCATTTGCAGCTATTTCTTTTGCTTGGTGCACAATATTATCAATGGTGTCACTTCTACTCTCTCCTCTAGCTAATGGAATCGTACAAAAGGTGCAAGAGTAATCGCATCCATCTTGTACTTTTAAGAAGGTTCTGGTGCGATCTCCGTAAGAATAGGAGGATACAAACTGATTCGTTTCTACAATAGGGCTATTGTGGATGATTGCTTTAGGTTGTTTAGTTAAATCCGTAATAAATTCAACTATTCTAAATTTTTCTGCTGCTCCTAAAACCATGTCAACACCCTCTATATTGGCTATTTCTTTGGGCTTTAGCTGAGCATAACAACCAACAATAGTAATATAAGCTGATGGAGAATGTTTAAGCGCTTCTTTTACTACTTTCCGGCATTTCTTATCTGCATTTTCTGTTACAGAACAAGTATTGATGATATAAACATCTGCGGGATCAGTAAAATTAACTGTTTCAAAACCAGCATCATTGAACATACGCCCAATAGTTGAAGTTTCGGAATAATTTAATTTACAACCTAATGTGTAGAATGCTACTTTTTTATTCATGATTCATCAGGCTGCAAAGATAGGAATTTTGTGTTAATTCGTTTTATCTTCTCCCCAACGATAACTATCTAAATCAAAACCTGACAAATCTAAAACACGATTCACGACTGTTTCTGCAACCTCTTCAATTGTTGTTGGCTTACTGTAAAAGGAAGGAACTGCTGGGCAAATAATACCGCCAGCCTCAGTAACGGTTTTCATGTTGTTGATATGTATTAGACTAAAAGGTGTATCACGGGCTACAAGAATCAATCTTCTACGTTCTTTTAGGATAACATCAGCTGCTCTGGTGGTTAAA
Source organism: Pelobium sp. (assembly GCA_046597075.1). Classification (GTDB taxonomy): domain Bacteria; phylum Bacteroidota; class Bacteroidia; order Sphingobacteriales; family Sphingobacteriaceae; genus Pseudopedobacter. The sequence continues at coordinate 5,799 of JBKJLB010000328.1, read as the reverse complement.
TCATTAGATATTCCAGATGCAATTCTTCCCAAAGTTCCCATAGAACATGGGATAATAATCATGGTATCAAACTTTGCAGATCCCGAAGCGAAAGGTGCCATGAAGTCGTTCTTATCGTAAAATTTAAACGGAAAAGCTTTGTAAGAATCGTCTTCTAATTCAAAACGCCAAACATCTTTCGCGTTATCAGACATGATAATTCCAACTTCTTCGATTTGTTGTTTAATGCTTTCTAACTTTTTTAATAAAACTTTAGCATATATAGATCCACTAGCTCCAGTAATGGCAATAACTATCTTCCTTTTTCTCATCATACTATAACACTAAAACTACATGAAAGTTATAAAATAAAAAAGGGCCGAATATAAATATTCGACCCTACATCTACCTATGAAAAACATGCCCTTTGGGAGGGCCCTACAAATATAGAAACATTTTAATTGTTTAAACAAATTATTTTAAAAAAATTATCCAATAAAATATATTCAAATATTGAATCGCAAATTATCACTATATTTTTTACTTTAAATTAATACGTTTTATAATGTTAATTTAATAATAAAATCATTAAGTTTATAGTTAACTATTGTTTTTAATAATAATTTGTGCGACTTTTTTACCAGTCCACATGGCTGCATTTATCGAACCGTTTAACAAATAATCACCACATTTATAGGTGGTATCATTTACTTTAAAGTAATCATCACACTCAAATCCTTCTACATGAGTTTGATTTGGTAGCGCATAAGGAATGTCATACCGTTCTACAAACTTCCAATTTTTTGTATTAAACCACGCTGAAAGTTCGTCTTTTGCCATTTTAACAATTTCATCAGTTGATAAACCTTTTACATCTCCTAATATTGATGCTGAAATTAAATACTTCCCATTTTTACTGTACCTATTTGATAAGTTATTCATTACGGCAACATTATTCACAAATGCATCTTTATTAGCATTTAATGCAATAATTGGCTCATTAAAAGGTGCTTTTAGTGATGAAAAGTAAATATTAGTAACAACCTTTTTGTCTAAAACTGGTTGAGCTAATGGTGTTGGTATATTTTCTTGGTTTGTTGCCAAAATAATGTAATCTGCTTCATGTATTTTCCCATCTATAGTTTTAACAAACTTATCATCAATAAAAACAACACTTTTATTAAGTAAAATCTCATCTTTATTAAGTGTTGATGCAAGTTGATTTGGAATTTGTGACATTCCATTCTCTGGGATAACGGTTTGCCCTTCACTAAACATTTTAAAAACAAAATTGAACATCCTACTAGAGGTCATCAAATCTCTTTCTAAAAATATACCACCCAAAAAGGGTCTAAAAAACAATTCTATCATCTTATCACTAAAGCCAAGCTTTAATAAATAACTGTCTGTTGTTTGTTCTGCCTCACCAAATATTTCGTTTAAACTCTTTTTTTTGAGTTTCATTTTCAACCGTAACATTTGGAACTTATCTCCTAACGAGCCTACTGAAGAGAATAACGTACTAAATAGTGCGCTAGGCTGTCTCAATGGATCCATAATTTCGGTAATTCCGGTATGGTGCAAAATCTTAGCTCCTGGTAAAAATGGCTTTAAACGCAGTGTTTTATAGTCAAGTAATTCTTTTGCCATAGGATAAGCTGTAAGCAATACTTGAAAACCCCTATCCAATAAAAAACCATCTTTTTCATCTGTACTTACTCTGCCTCCTATCCTATCAGTTGCCTCAATTAATAAGATATTAAAACCATTTTGCTTCAATATCTTAGCAGCTGTTAACCCAGCAATACCACCGCCAACTACAATTACTTTTTTACCTTTTAACACCATATTTACTAAATGTATTTAATTTTAAATTGTTTGTGATAAAGACCTCGTATAAATTTTAGTTTCGTAATAAAATTACAAGAGAAATAATTTTTAGGTCAATTATTTTTAGTTTTGAAACAAAAACACATGAATTTTCATACTAGAAAGTGGGTTAAACCCGAAGACTTAAATCCTAATGGTACTTTATTTGGAGGAAGTTTATTAAGATGGATTGATGAAGAAGCGGCTATTTATGCTATTTGCCAATTAGATAACAAAAGAGTGGTGACTAAATATATGTCGGAAATTAACTTCTTAAGCTCTGCCGTTCAAGGAGATATTATAGAATTGGGTATTACTGCAACAAAATTTGGAACCACTTCCATTACGTTACTATGTGAGGTTCGTAATAAAATTACAAGAGAAATAATTTTAACAATTGATAAGATTGTTTTTGTAAATATTGATGTTAATTTCAAACCTGTTCCTCACGGAAAAACAAAAATCACTTATTCTTCCGATAGATTTAAGGATTAGACTTTTTCTTGAAGTTTTTCTTCCATTTAGGATTGAAGCTCGATTTAGGTCTTAACTTGGGATTATAGTTTGGCCCCTGTTTCATTCCTTCAGGGAGTGTTAATTTAATCACTTCATTACCAATCATATCCTCTATTCTACCAAATTTTTGTTGGTCTTTTTCATTGATAAAAGTAATTGCTGTTCCTGTAGTCTCTGCTCTGGCTGTTCTACCAATTCTATGAATATAATCTTCAGGATCTGGTGGTACATCATAATTTACCACTAAACTAATCCCAACTACATCAATTCCTCTAGATATAACATCAGTACCAACTAGCACAGCAAGATTTTTCCCTTTAAATCTAACCATGATATCCTCACGGCTATCCTGATCTAAATCAGAATGAAAAGCTTCAGATAAAATTCCTTTACGATTTAAAGCGCTATTTAATTTCTTAACCGTTTCTTTTCTGGAAGCAAAAACAATCACACTTTTATATTCGCTATTTGCTAAAATCTGAATCAAAAGGTCGTTCTTTTCTTCATCATAAACCAAATATGCTTGTTGTAAAATACCTTCAGAAGGTTTTGAAATTGCAATATTTACTTCAACCGGGTTGTGAAGAATCTTTTTAGACAAAGATCTGATCTTTGGAGGCATAGTTGCAGAGAATAATAAATTCTGTCTTTTCTCTGGTAAATAACTAATAATCCTAACGATATCATCATAAAAACCCATATCCAACATCCTATCTGCCTCATCTAAAACTAAATGTTTCAAATGGTCTAAATTGATAGTGCCTGATGTAAGATGCGCAATTAATCGTCCTGGAGTGGCAACAATTAGGTTTACACCATCCGTTAACGAGCGTTTTTGCTGCTCATAACTAAATCCATCACCACCACCATAAACAGCAATAGATGTGCAGCCTGTGAAATAGGCCAAACCCATAATTTGTTGATCGATTTGTAAAGCCAATTCTCTGGTAGGTGCAAGAATTAAAGTATTAATATGCGAATGATCTTCCAATTCGATTTTATGCAATAAGGGCAATAAATAAGAAGCAGTTTTACCTGTTCCTGTTTGCGCACAAGCAATTAAATCTTTATTAGAAAGTATATGCGGAATAGCTTCTTGTTGTATGGGTGTTGGCTTCGTGAAACCCATGGTGTCTAAGCCTTCCTGCAAAGCAGGCACAAAATTAAAATCTTCGAATTTCAAAAAATATCATGTTTGTTAATGAACAAATATAGCCTTAATTATCTATTAAAGAGATTTGGTTCCAATTAATGATTTTGGGCAAATTAGCAAATAGTAATTTAGCGTCACAACATTTCACCTTAATAGGTACTTGTTAGTTCGTGAACAAGGCTATGCTAAACCTACCATACAATTTCTTTTCACTATTTTAGCTTAGCCTTTATAGCCTTCACTTCTGTAACGGTAACTGGTGTTGCTTTGTTACCAAAGCTATTTCTAACAAAAGTTAATACATCAGAAACCTGCTGATCACTTAAAGCTTGTGACGGCATAGGATTGCTGTAATAATCCCCATCAATTTCAATTTCTTTATTAAGTCCTTTAACTAAAATTTGCACAAGAGTAGCTTTACTACCCAGCACATAAGAAGTCTTAATTAATGGGGGATTTAAATTTGGTACTCCGCTCCCATCTACCTGATGACAAGGCATGCAATATTGAGTGTAAACAACCTTACCTCTAAGCATTGGTGTAGATTTCTGTTGTTGAACAGAAGATTTAATTTCAATAACTTCCCTAAAAGAGGAAAAGCTAAATACCAATACACCTAAAAGAACTGTTAAAATTGAATACTTCATTATCTATTGTATGAGATTTTATAAATAGTACCTTTTGAATCATCTGAAACGTATAATGAACCATCCAAACCCTGTGTTAAACCACATGGGCGGTGTTTTGCCATCCCAGGAGTTTTAATTTCTTCTACTCCTGCAAAACCATTAGCAAAAATTTCCCAATCTCCGTTTGGTTTACCATCTTTAAATGGAACAAATGCAACATAATATCCTTCCTGAAGTTCTGGAGATCTATTCCAAGAACCATGAAATGCAATAAATGCGCCATTTTTATATTTATCAGGAAATTGATTTCCAGTGTAAAACAACAAGCCATTTGGGGCCATATGAGCAGGAAATCCTACCAAAGGATCTAAAGCAGGTCCTGTATATTCTTTTTTACCATCACCACCATACTCCGGAGAAAGCATTTTCTTTTTTACATTTTGATCGTAATAACTGTATGGCCAACCACCGTTTCCACCTTTAGGGACTTTGTAAAAAGTTTCTGCAGGTAAATTTGCTGAAGTTTTTGCATCATAATATTCTGGGAACATGGTTAATTGATCTCTTCCATGTTGCATTACGTATAAAGAATTGTCTTGCTGGTTCCAATCTAAACCTACAATATTTCTAAAACCTGTGGCATACCTTTCACCATCTTTATAAGTTTGGTTCAATTTATCTGCCTTAAACTTCCAAACTCCACCTGCGCTGTCTAATAATGGACAACCTGGTACGCCCATTGAGCCTGCTTGTCTGTCTTTTTCTTGACAAGAATTAGAGTAAGCACCAATATTTACATAAATATTGCCATTATCATCCAATACCAAAGATTTAGATTCATGTTGTCTACGGTTAATCAAGCCTGATACAATCTTTTCAGGAGCATCTGGATTAATAACTTGTTCGTTTGCGTCTAGTTTATATCTGTATATGTCATCATTAGAAGATGCATATAAGTAGCCGTTTTTTAAATAAATTCCGGTTCCTGGATAATCTCCAAAAGATTTTTTTTCATCGTAGATTCCATCTCCATTTGTATCATGAAGATAAACAATACCTTTTCCAGCTTCTAACCTGTTTAATTTCACATACATATCGCCCTTAGAAGTGATTACAATATGTCTTGCTCGTCCAACACCGTCGGCAACAACAGAACTAGAAAAACTAGCTGGCATTTTAATTTCAACATCATTATTCTTATTCTGGGCGATAGTACAACCCATCCCTAAAAAAAGTGTGGTTACTAGAAGATAATTCTTTTTTAGTCTCATTTTATTAAACTTAAAGTATGTGGTTATCATGTGATAATCTAAAAAACAATCAATTGTTTGTTTATTATGGATTTTTCACTAAAATAAAAAGAATAAATAGTTAAATCCACTATATAACAAAAATAAGACTTAAAGATAAAATTAGATTAGTCAATACATCAGGATTCGAACTAGTAACCTTCCCGATGAGAAATCGGGATGCGCTATCTAGCTGAGCTAAAACAAATAACCTCCATCTTTTCAGATGAAGGTTTGGTGATCACATCAGGATATGAATTAGAGACCTTCCCGATTAGAAATCGGGATGCGCTATATAGCTGAGCTTAAACAAAAAACCTCCATCTTTTCAGATGAAGGTTTGGTGATCACATCAGGATATGAA
>JBKJLB010000237.1:0-2737 GCA_046597075.1 Pelobium sp. | reverse complement strand
CTTAAAATGAATAAGAACGGTTATATTTCAAAGCAAATGAATGACTCTCTTTCAGCAAAAAAAATAGAATTAAATTTAAATAATAAAGATTTAAGAAAAAAGGGAATAGCCCCATACTTGGCTGAATATCTGAGACCACAATTAGAAAATTGGTGTAGCCAAACAATAAACAGTGAAGGTGAATCTTATGATCTTTTTAATGATGGACTTAAAATTTATACCACTATAGATTCGAAATTGCAGTTAAGTGCCAATGAAGCATTTAATTCTGAACTAACTAGACTTCAAACTATATTTACTAATCATCTTAAAATCGACAATTATAAGTCTTTAATTGAATATGGAATGAAGAGCAGTCAGCGTTACAAGAAATTAAAGGATGATGGTTTGACAGATCAGGATATTAGAGATAATTTTAAGATAGCAGTGGAAACTGAAATGTATTTCAACAACAAAAAAGTTTTTACAAAAATAAGTCCTTTAGACTCAGTTAAATATTATCAAAAATTACTGCAAGCTGGGTTAATAGCTATACAACCGCTTACTGGCGAGGTCAAAGCATGGGTTGGTGGATTAAATTTTGATGCTATCCAATATGATCATGTAACATCAGAAAGACAGGCTGGGTCCACTTTTAAGCCTATTTTATATGCTTCAGCAATAGAAAATGGTATGGAACCCTGTCAATTTTTCGACAATCAGTTAGAATCCTATGCCTCTTATAACAATTGGACGCCCAAAAATGCTGACGGTAAATATGGAGGAATGTATTCTATGAAAGGTGCATTGACCAATTCTGTTAATACAGTTTCTGCTAAAATAATGATGCAAACTGGTGTTCAAAATGTGATAAATACTTCAAAAAAAATGTTGATCACTTCTAATTTGCCTGCCTACCCTTCCCTTGCATTAGGCGTTGCTAGTGTATCATTATTTGATATGGTTAAGGCGTATTCTACTTTTGTAAATAGTGGCACTCCGGTTGAACCAATATTTATTAATTCAATTTATAATAACAAAGGAAATATGATTAGGACAAATGATCAGCAACCTATTCATGACAGTGCATTAAGAGAAAGAACAGCATCATTAATGATTGAAATGTTGAGTAACGTAGTGCAAGAAGGTACCGCTAAAAGTTTGAGAAGTCAATATAATTTAGATATTGACATAGCAGGTAAAACCGGAACCTCTCAATTACAGAGAGACGGATGGTTTATAGGTATAACGCCAGAATTGATTACAGGAGTTTGGGTTGGTGCAGAAAGTCAGAATGTGCATTTTAGCAACTTGAGAGAAGGACAAGGTAGTGCAACCGCTTTACCTATTTTTGCCGAATTTCTAAAAAATGCTTTAGTCAAAAGAAAGGTTGTCTTAAAAAAACATTTCGATATTTTAAAAGCATATTGGAAAGACGAATTAAATTGCTCAGATTTTATGGAAGAAATTCCATTTATTGAAACTGACACTTTGAACAATTATTACGTGGATACTGATTATGAAGATGACTATCAAGAAACTTACGATGAGGTTGTAAAGCAAAGTAACTCAAATGCTGTTAGCATCGATACTTTCCAAAGAAAGGGCAAATTATCCAATGTTTCAGTAAATTCTACTTCTGTTGATACGAAATCAATTGAAAGTAAAAATAAGATAAAACCAATAAATCCCAAAACTACCATTAAGATTAAACCAAAAGTGGATCAAACTCCTAACACGTCTGTAGTTAACGATAAATCAATAATTCATGATTAAAAAATAACAGGTCATAAAAAAAGGGAGCTCAATTTGAGCTCCCTTTTATCCTAAAACAGATTTCTTTTTTATTTTACTGCGTCAACAATAGCTGCGAAAGCCTTTGGATCGTTCATGGCTAAATCAGCTAATACTTTACGGTTTAAACCGATATTTTTAGTAGTAAGTTTTCCAATAAACTGTGAGTAAGACATTCCATGTTCACGGGTTGCAGCGTTAATACGCTGAATCCACAAAGATCTGAATTCTCTTTTCTTAACTTTTCTGTCTCTAAAGGCATATTGAAGACCTTTTTCTACAGTATTTTTTGCAACGGTATAAACCTTGCTTCTTGAACCCCAATAGCCTTTGGCTAGGTTCATGATTTTTTTTCTTCTTCTTCTTGACGCTACTGCGTTAACCGAACGTGGCATAGTTTTAATTGTTTTTGGTAAGAGGTGATTCTTGTAACAGAATACTTAAACCCAATCCCTGGTTAATAATTTTTTTATTTTCCGATGGCAAGCATACGTTTAACATTTCCCATGTCTCCGTCAGATACTAACTGAGTGTGGGTTAAGTTACGCTTTTGCTTGGTGGTCTTTTTAGTAAGAATGTGGCTCTTGTAAGCACTCTTTCTTTTGATTTTACCTGTTCCAGTAAGCGAAAAACGCTTTTTAGCACTGGAATTGGTTTTCATTTTTGGCATAATAATGCTTTTTTAATTTAATCTGTTAATATTAATTTTTTCCTGATTTAGGCGCTACTGTCAAGAACATTCTTTTACCTTCTAATTTTGGTAATAATTCTACTTTACCAACATCTTCTAAGGCTTGAGCAAATTTTAATAATAAAATTTCCCCCTGTTCTTTATAAACTATCGCTCTTCCTTTAAAATGGACATAGGCTCTCACCTTTTCGCCATTCTCTAGAAAAGAAACAGCATGTTTCAATTTAAATTGAAAATCGTGATCACTGGTGTTAGGTCCAAAACGGATTTCCT
>JBKJLB010000143.1:0-5482 GCA_046597075.1 Pelobium sp. | reverse complement strand
CTTTTCGCTCATACAACACAAGGCATTAGTCACAAGGCCGGTATCCACTGCAATCCTTAACGCAAAATTTTAACTCAAACAAGGCACCTAGGTGAATGAAATGTTAGCAAAGATAATCTGAGTGATATCATTAGAGATTTTAAAAAATATAATCGAAAAAAAAATTTTGAAGCTATAGAAGCAAACCCAAAAGAAAGCAGAAAAAGTTGTTTGATTTGGTTATTAAAGCAAAATGAAGAAATTACGTTTTGGGAATAGGGTTACCATGGAGAAGAAATAATAAGTCTTAGTTTCTTTAATGTTAAACAAGATTATATACACTTAAATCCTGTGAGACCAGGATTAGTTGAAAAGGAAGAAGAATATTTATATAGCAGCTGCGGACAAATTTATGGCATCAGAAAAAGTTTATTAGCATTAACTGATTTTGTTTAGGCGGATTACAAATCCTTCCACATCCGAAATTCGATATGCGCTTCGCTAACATATCGAATAGCTGTGGGGAATAAAACAAAAAAGCTCGTAATTAATGCGAGCTTTGGTTATAAATTTTAAAGTAATTTTTAATCTATTTAGATTTCAACTTTTCTATATCTGCCCTTAAACTTTCAATTTGTAATTGTTGTTCCTTTATTGCTGCAACCAATACAGGTATTAAACTAGGTTCGTCAACATCATCAAACGAGATTGACTTAAACTGATTTTTACCAGCACTATAAGTCTTAGAATTACGCTTAATTAATTCTGGAAATTTTTCAGATACTCCTTTTGTTTCAAAGCCATATTGCGCAATTGCAGGAAATTTAATCTGACTAAATTTATTAAGATTATAGTTGAACATGATAGGCTGTAATGCAGCTAAACGCTCAACAGGATTTTTAATAGTAGCAACGTTAATTTTTAAGTCTTGTTCTTCTACTTTTTGTGCACTGGCGGATAAGCTAAAAATAACAAGAGTAATAATTGAGGTAACATATTTTGCAAACGATATACTTTTCATGATTTTCTAAATTTGAATGTTAAACAATAGTTTTTTTTGTGAGTAAAAAATTGTCAAATTTCGGGTGGAGGAGTTTTTAATTTTAGTTTAAAAAAACTATATAAATTGTGGTTATAGTTTGTGATGTTTGATATTAAAGCCTTATCATCAATTAAGAGAATATCTAACCCTAATAATCCTTCAGATGCTAAGTTGTTAGATTCCTTTTGTTTTGATTCTCCTTTTTCATCATTCTGATGATCACTATTAGATTTTTCTTGCGAATGTTTACTGCTGATTACAGCTATGTTTGTTGATGGTTTTGACAATATTTCGTTGGTTGTAATAACCTGTATTACAGCAAAAATTAAATATATATGGAGTAATTTAAACAAGATTTCTTGTTGCTGATTTATATGTAAAAATATGATTTATATCAAACATATATAAGTGTTTAGGTCTGATTATTATCAAATTTTCACAATGTTTTGTCAAAGTGGGGTCTCTCGGAGAGGACCCTGCGCTCATTAACTCAGAGTCCCTAAAAAGGAAACTTTGCTTGGACAAAAGAGAAAATCGGAATTTAACTTTCAAACCCATCCTTAAACCTTTGCACCACTTCAGTTTTCACTTCTTCGTGTAAGCGAGTGGCACTTCTGCTGTTAGATCGCCCGTGATTCGTGATCACCAATCCATCAAAAATAGTAACCATTTCATTGTCTAACATAGTGATAATCAAATGATGCTCTAAATCATCGTATTCTTTCCAACTACTTTCTATTCCCCAATGATCTTCGTCTCGCCATTGTTTGGTAACCATACGATTAAGCCCCAAACATTCATCTCGGTAATTTTGATCATCTACACCTGCCCCAATTCTGTACCCTACCACCGAAGTTAAAATAACGCCAATCCCAATCCCGTAAGGAAAAAAGCTATCCTTAAAAGACCGATGACTTTCCTTTAAAATCCCTAAGCCAATCACAAAGCTTAGCATTAAGCCAATCAATAAACCTGTGCTGCTTCCTGTTTTTTGTTTCTCTGGTCGGGGCGCTCTGTTTGTCATTTCATTTTAAACATAAGAAATTAAATACAAGAGATAAAAACCATATCATAAATGTTTCGTTAATTTGATTAATGAATATTCAAAAAGCAAATTTTGGCGGTGGCTGTTTTTGGTGTACCGAAGCAGTTTTTTCTGCAGTAAATGGTGTAAATAAGGTGACTTCTGGTTATATGGGTGGGCAAATTGAAAACCCAACCTATGAACAAGTTTGTACCGGTCAAACTGGCCATGCAGAAATTATACAAATTGAGTATGATGCAGATGTGACTGATTTTAATGATTTGCTGTTGATTTTTTTTAAAACTCACGATGCTACCACACTAAATCGCCAAGGTGCAGATGTGGGAACACAATACCGTTCGGTTGTATTTTACGAAAATGAAAAGCAGCAGATAGAGACTGAAAATATGATAGATCAGTTAATTTCTGAAAAAGTGTTTGATAGTCTTATTGTAACACAAGTTATGGAGGTAGATACTTTTTACCCTGCCGAATCTTACCATCAAGATTATTTCATCAATCACCGTAGCCAAGGTTATTGCATGGCCGTAATAGAGCCTAAGTTGGCAAAGTTTGCTACAAACTTTAGAGACAAAATTAAACCTGAGTTATTGTAAGATTCTTATTAAATTTCTGTTAAATCCACGTGTAATTGATTAATAGAAATTGATTTTCTTAAATTAGCTAAGTAAACCATTTCTCATGAAATTTAAGATATTTTTATCATTAGCAGCAAGCCTTCTAATTATCGAAGCCTTTGCACAAACTCCAACAAACAATCCTCAGTCTGATAAAATCTTATTATCCAACGGATGGTCATTAACTCCGGCTGGAAGATCTTTACAACTGGGTGATCTCCCACTTAACATGGAGTTATCTCCATCCAACAAATTATTGGCAGTCACAAATAACGGGCAAAGTGATCATTCCATTCAGTTAATTGATCCAAAGACAGAGAAAATTTTAGATGAAAAGCCAATTGCAAAAGCATGGTATGGTTTGGCATTTAGCGCTGATGAAAAAAAACTATATGTTTCAGGTGCTAACGACAATATCATTTTAATTTACCCAATAAGTAATCAAAAGCTAGGAGATGCGGATACCATTAAATTAGGTGAAAAATGGCCAAATAAAATCAGTCCGACTGGGATTACAGTAAATGATAAAACACAAATTCTATACACTGTAACTAAAGAAAATAACAGCTTATATGTTGTTGATTTAAAATCTAATAAAGTTATCAATCAAATTGAATTGGGTGCCGAAGCTTATGACTGTTTATTGTCTCCAGATCAAAAGACCTTATATATTTCTTTATGGGGAGCAGATGAAGTTGCACTTTTTGATACAGAAAGCCAGAAAATCATTTCTAAAATCAAAGCCGAAAATCGACCTAACGAATTATGCTTAAATAAAAAAGGGACTATTTTATTTGTAGCCAATGCAGGTGATAATTCAGTATCAGTAATCAATACCAATACAAAAAAGGTAATTGAGGTCATATCAGCCAGCATTAGCCCAACCAAATTAACAGGTTCTACTACCAACGGAATCGCTTTATCAGCTGATGAAGAAACCTTATTTATTGCCAACGCAGATAATAATTGCTTAGCAGTTTTTGATGTGGAGCATCCTGGCAAAAGCACCAGTAAAGGTTTCATCCCAACAGGATGGTATCCAACCAATGTAAAAAGCTTTGGTAAGAAAATATTTGTTAGTAACGGTAAAGGATTTACCAGCCTTCCAAATCCTAATGGACCAAAACCCATCACTAAAATAGACGATAGTGGCTATCAAAAAAGTCCATCTCCAAATAAAGATGTAGATTATATTGGTGGATTATTTATTGGAACGCTTTCCATTATAGATATTCCGAAGAAAGAAGAACTAGAAAAATACAGCAAACAAGTTTACGAAAATGTACCCGCTAGAAAGCCTACTCAAATCATCAATTCCATAAAAGACAACCCCATTCCGTTTAAGGCTAGTGACAAAAGCCCAATCAAATATGTGTTTTATGTGATTAAAGAGAATAGAACTTACGACCAAGTTTTTGGCGATATAAAAAAAGGAAATGGTGTTGATTCGTTATGTATTTTTCCAGAACGCGTAACGCCAAACATCCATGCTTTGGCAAATGAGTTTGTTTTATTGGATAATTTCTATGTAGATGCAGAAGTAAGTGCCGATGGACATAATTGGAGTACTGCCGCCTACGCAAACGACTATGTAGAGAAAACTTGGCCTATCAGTTATGGCGGCCGTGGCGGGACTTATGATTACGAAGGTGCTAAAAAAATTGCTTATCCCAGAGATGGTTTTATTTGGGATTATTGTAAAAGAGCAGGGGTCAGCTATCGTACTTATGGCGAGTTTTCCGAAGAAACTAAAGCCAATATTCCCTCATTGGAAAATCATTTTTGCCCAGGCTTTCCTGATTTTAATCAAAGTATTAAAGACACTACAAGATTTAGCATTTGGAAAAAAGATTTTGATGGCTTATTAGCAAAAAATGAGGTCCCACAGTTTAATTCAATTAGATTGCCTAATGACCATACCAGTGGCCAAAGAAAGGGTAATTGGACACCAACAGCAGCCGTTGCTGACAATGATTTAGCAGTCGGAATGTTGGTTGATTACATTTCTCATAGTCCTATATGGAAAGAATCTCTGATTATAATTTTAGAAGATGACGCTCAAAATGGTTCAGACCATGTAGATGCACACCGCTCGCCTGCGCTGGTAATTAGCCCATACACCAAAAGAAACGCTGTTATTTCTAACATGTACTCCACCAGTGGAGCATTAAGAACCATGGAACTGGTTTTAGGCTTACCGCCGATGAGCCAGTATGATGCCGCTGCTCTTCCTTTTTACGATTGCTTTACGCCAAATATCAATCTAAAACCTTACACATTCATTCCATCAAACATTGATTTAGATCTTAGAAATATTGCAGTAAATAGTAGTTCTATAAAATCCGAATCATTTAATTTAGCAAGAGAAGATGCCATCCCAGATTTAGAGTTGAACGAAGTAATTTGGAAATCGGTAAAAGGCGAAAACTCTGTGATGCCAGCACCTAGAAGAAGTGCATTCGTTATCTTAGAAAAAAAGAAAAAAGACGATGATGATTAGTTTAAAGGCAGATAGCGTTATTTTTAAAATGGCAAAACGCTGTTAACGTAAAAATAAAATTAAAGGCTGACAGCGTTATATCAAAATGGCAAGAACGCTTTCAGCCTTAAAGTAAATTTAAAAGCTGATAGTGTTATTTTTAAAATGGCAAAAACGCTGTCAGCCTTAAGATAAAACAGCTGATTCATAACAATCAGTTTGTTAAAACCTATAATCTTTTCAATAGATTTGTACCAATTTGAAAGATTTGCTACTCATAACTCCTCCTTTTACACAGCTGAACACGCCCTATCCGGCAA
>JBKJLB010000111.1:0-2538 GCA_046597075.1 Pelobium sp. | reverse complement strand
TCAAATCCTATCATCCATAAAGCTACTACGTTAGATTTTGTATCTAATGCTTTAGCTCTAATTTCAAAATAGCCATATTGCTGTAAAAATGTAAATTCTGTTTTTTGTTCCTCTCTTACAACACAATTAGGATTTATTTTATGTTGCCCAAGGGTGGTTCCCACTTTTCCTGACTGCAAACCAGTTTGGATAGATGAACATTTAATATCTCGATTAAATTCAGGGCACCAAGGTTTTTGTTCTACTGTTATTTTAAGTTTTAAATTCCCTTCTTGAATATCATAAATTGGCTTCGACATTTCCCGTGAACTCCATTGAGGTAAATAATAGGGAATCCACTTTTTTGTATCTATTGAAGGTCTATCAAATTCATCATTAAACGCTAAAGTATAGTTTTCCTTCTCATTTGAATTTGCTGGAAAATCAGTTTTATTAAACTTAAATTTTGTATTGTCGCTAGCGTAATTTCTACTTATTGTCATTTAATTTATTTTCTTTTTTTATATCCAATTGCCAATGTCTATTCAAATTTGTTTTCGCCAGATTTGACCAACAATTAATAGAAAGTATAAATTTTCTTAAAGGATTAAATGACAATGATACCTATTACTCTAACTTTCAACCTGATAATATGGGTTTTACTTAGATTTATTTTAAAGTAAAAATAGCTAGGATACAATCGTAAAATTAATTCTTTAAAAGAAAAATAATATTTATTTGATTTGAAAACAACTACCTCCAATTATTTTTAAACCATCATTAAATTTTTTCCAAATTCTGATATAACGAAATTGTCCTTGAATTGGAGTGCCCAACATTGTTCCTTTTGTATCATAAACAATAACTACAACTGCTGTGTCATTAATTATTTTTATAGCCTCAAATGTTGGTAAAAGTTGTTCAACTAACATTTCGCCCGCTTCATGAGAAGCTAAGTCCATTTGTTTGGTGATTATAAGTCCGTTTGGTGCCATGAATAATAAATCATCATGTAAAACGGTGTTTAGAAAATTAAGATCACTTGATTTTATTGCATCAATAAGTTGAGTCTCTAATTCGATTATGTTTTCTTTTGTGATAGCCATTTATTTGATGTTATTTAAATTGATTAAAAATCACTTAAACTATGTTAAAAATATTACTGAGGTTTATCTTGAATATTAATAAAAATCTATTTCCTGATTTTTATTATTGAGTTTGAAATAAGTTGATTGTATAATCGAGTAACTTTTTACTCCCATAATCGCCATGTCCTGGCACAACAATTTTAACATCTGGGTATTCTTTTTTAATTTTTTCAACCGTATTAGACCACTTTATAATGTTTGAATCACCTAAATAACCTTTGCTTGCTCCCTGCGCTTTTATTAAACAACCACCAAATATTAAATTGTCGCTTTGGAAATAGCCGATAACATTATCTTTTGTATGTCCTTCTCCGAAAAATTTCACAATCACAACCGCTTCACCTAATTTTAAATTAAGGGAATCTCTAAAGCTGTTTTTTGGAATGGTATAATTATTTTCTTTTGCAAGATTAGTTGTTTTAAAATAGGCGTAAGATGGGATGTCATTTTTATCAAATGCATTAAGTCCACCTAAACAATCATCATGAAAATGAGTTGGAATAATTGCTTTTATTCTACATTTAAGAGTTTCTTTTATCCATTTAATTAATTCTTCTGCAACCTGATCATTTGTTGGAGTATCAAAAATAATTACTTCATTATTATTTCTAACAATTAAGCCATTGCAAGGAACGTTTCCAAAATCATTAGTTTGTTTAAAGGAAACATGCAAGAAAGAATTTTCGGCTATTTGTGTTACAATTAAATTCTTGGAATTATTAAGTTTTTTTGGTTTGAATGCATTTTCTTTTTGAGCAATACAATTAAAATTAATTAAAGAAATTGCAATAATCAATGTAGCTTTTACAGTTGCTTTCATTTTTTTAAATTCTATAGATTAAAATTCGTTAAATTTTAAGCGTTTATTGTTATTTTCTAAATGGGATATTTCTTCCCATCTATAACATTTCCAAATCTATCACAAACAACTGCAAACTTATTAGCAGATACAGCATCTGATAACTGACTTTAACTATTTATAAAAAATTAATCGATTGGCTTCGTCATAATACCTCGATAACGATTTACGACAGAATCTAGTTGCGTGAAATTATTTTTAAATGAGCTATTAAAGAAAGAAGTTAGAATGTCAACGGTTGCATTATGCGTCTTTGTTGCAACATTACCAAATTTTAAATAGTGGCCTGCAACAAGTCTAGCAGGTAAAGCCAACAAGAGCGGCACATCTGTAAAACTGTAATGGTCAGCTTCAATTATCTCATACCTATATCCTCCTCCAAAATGCTTAAAAAACTTTTGATTACCAGTTTCGTATCTTTGAAATTGATCACTGCTATCTTTTTTGCTTTCTAATAAGAGGAAAGGTTTTTTACCTTTTGATTCTGGTAATTCGCCATATAATGTGCCGTCAACATTAGCAGCAGCTTTAATTCGATTATCAACTGCCATT
>JBKJLB010000038.1:0-4654 GCA_046597075.1 Pelobium sp. | reverse complement strand
AAAATTACCTTATTTGATAAATCGTTAAAGTCAGAGAAGTTTTCAAACTTCATGCTGAAATAGTTAGTGAGTTGAGTATTTGGGGTTGTCAATCTCAAGTTTTCCAACACAATTTGGTTGGAGTCTATGGTTGTTTTAGCCGTAAGGTCGTTTAATATAAAACCACTTTTTTCCTCTAATGTTAAATGGTTAACCTGCCCTTGGAAAATATGATTCTTAATATCTATATTTTTAATATTAGCAGTTAAATGTTTAATGAATATGTCATCGAAATTGATTCCCTTAACATTATGGTCTATGTTTAGGTAGTTAACATACTTCAACTCCATATCATTTAATTTCACATTATTTAATACCAAATTAAAAGGTTTACTGACTTTCGAGGTGTCTCTTGGAGTACTGAAATAATCTAATATAAAGTTGTAGTTCGTAGTACTGTCTTTATAGGTTTTAATAAAAGCTTTTCCTCGATCAATTTCAATGTTTTTTAAAGTAATTCCGTTGAATGCAAATAGTGAAAAATCTGCTATATCCACTTTTAAAGTAGGTGTTTTTAGAAGCGTATCTTGGTCTAAATCCTTAATAAAAAACCCTTCTAAAACTACCTTACTAAAAGGCTCTATGTATAAACTTTCTAATCCAATATCAGTCTTTAATTTATCTGATAGATAAGCAGCAGCTTTTTTTGCCGCCCAAGTTTGGACAGGTTTAAATTTTAATGAGAATATACTCACCCCAAAAATTATTAGGATAGCAATTATAATGTAAAGTGTTATTTTGAATACTTTTTTGATAATTTTGTATTTTAAAATTTAAACTTGCACTTGTGTCAATTGTACTTGGAATAGAATCTTCTTGTGATGAAACTTCAGCATCTGTGTGTATAGATGGCAAAATTGTATCAAATATTATTGCAAACCAAACCATTCACGAACAATATGGTGGTGTAGTTCCAGAACTAGCCTCCAGAGTTCATCAGCAGAATATTGTTCCTGCCGTTCATCAAGCAATTGTTGCAGCTAAAATAGATAAAAAACAGATAGATGCAGTAGCTTTTACACGTGGTCCTGGCTTATTAGGTTCATTATTAGTTGGAACTTCCTTTGCCAAGTCCTTTGCATTAGCAAATGGCATTCCAATTATTGAAGTAAATCATATGCAAGCGCATATTTTAGCGCATTTTATTCCAGAAGGAGATAAGGCGTTTCCGAAATTTCCTTTTTTATGTTTAACCGTTTCTGGCGGGCACACTCAAATTGTTTTGGTAAAAGATTATTTCGAGATGGAAATTGTTGGTGAAACTTTAGACGATGCAGCTGGTGAAGCTTTTGATAAAACAGCCAAGATATTAGATTTACCTTACCGTGGTGGGCCTTTGATTGATAAATATGCTAAAACAGGTAATCCCAAAGCCTATCAATTTCCCGAGCCACAAATACCAAATCTAAACTTTAGCTTTAGTGGTTTGAAAACTTCAATTCTTTATTTTATCAGAGATCATGTAAAAGAAAATCCAGAGTTTTTGAAAGAAAAAATGGAAGATATTTGTGCGTCTATTCAATCAAGAATTGTATCTATCTTGCTCAACAAATTAAAAAAAGCAGCAATTGAGTATCAAATAACAGACATCGCAATTGCTGGTGGTGTTTCAGCAAACTCTGGTTTACGCAATGGTTTAACTGAATTGTCGAAAGAAAAGGGGTGGAACGTCTTTATTCCTAAATTCGAATATTGTACTGATAACGCTGCCATGATTGCCATTGCTGGCTATCATAAATTCTTAAAAAAAGATTTTGCATCTCAAGATATTTCACCATTAGCAAGAATGCCTTTTAATCTTTAAAAAATGAAATACCTAATAGTTGGTTTAGGAAATATAGGACAAGAATATGCCGATACACGCCATAACATTGGCTTTATGGTTTTAGACCAAATTGCTAAAGAAGCTGGAGTGAAATTTTCAACCGAGCGATTAGCTTCCTACTTAGAAACTACCCATAAAGGACGTTCTTTACACCTCATCAAACCAACCACTTACATGAATTTAAGTGGTAAAGCGGTAAAACATTGGATGCAGGAACTAAAGATTCCAATTGAAAACGTTCTCATCATTGTAGATGATTTAGCTATCCCATTTGGCACTATCAAAATTAAACCCAAAGGCAGTCCAGCTGGGCACAATGGTTTAAAAAGTATCGAAGGACTTTTAGGCTCAAACGAATATCCACGTTTGCGTTTCGGAATTGGGGATAATTTTCCAAAAGGGCGTCAGGTTGATTATGTTTTAAGCGGCTTTGATCATGATGAAATTCCCGAGCTTCCAACATTGATAGATAAGAGCATCAATATGATAAAAAGTTTTGCCACTATCGGCATCGAGCTTACAATGACAAATTTTAATAAATAGAAAAGCAAGTTCAGCATTTCATAGTAACGTCAGTCCCGCTTTACGCTATATCTTTTTAAAAGAAAAAGGATGTCGCTACAATCGGGTTTATTTAACACCGTTTTAGCTAGAAATTAAAAATCTTAAATTTGTAAAATGGAAATTAAAATTTTTGGAATACCCAATTGCGGCTCTGTAAAAAAAGCCAAAACCTTTTTTGAGAATCAAAAAATGGCGTATCATTTTCACGATTACAAGAAGCAAGGAATTGATGAGGCACATCTAAAAAAATGGTGTAATCAGTTTGGTTGGGAAAAAGTATTAAACCGCAAGGGGATGACTTGGAGAAATTTAGACGATACCATTAAGCTACAAATTACAGATCAGGCTACCGCAATCAAATTAATGAAAGACAATACAAGCACCATTAAAAGACCAGTGATAGAAAGCCCAAAAGGGAATACCATAGGTTTTGATGAAACAGAATATAAAACTATCTTTTCATAAGATTTAGGATCATCTAAGCGTTAAAAATTGTTAAGAGTTTGCTATTTCGCAAATATTAACTGAATTTTACAAAAAATGAAAAAAGCCTACATTATACTTATTCTACTCTTGCCATTATTTTCAAATGCGCAAAGTATTTTGAAAGGCACAGCCTATGATGCAGATACTCGCAGCAAATTATACCTCGTTTTTATCAATAATTTAACGCAAAGAGAAGCAAAGCATACAGGCTACAAAGGAGATTTTACAATCAAAGCGGAATTAGGTGATTTATTAGTTTTTTCTTGCCCTGGTTATGATAATGACACCTTAATTTTGGAAAACATGAGTGATAAAATGGTGATTATGAAGCCAAGTCTGATTTTGTTAGACGAAGTGATAGTAAAGGCCAGAGCAAATCAAATTCCAGAAAACATACGCTCTGCTTATTCGTCGGCTTATTCCTTAGCAACCACCAATGTGCTTTCTGCAGATGGTAAAGTGAGTTTGGTAAATGCATTTAGTAGGCAGTCTCAGCAAAAAAGAGAATTTCAGAAATTCATCACAAACGAACTGGACGAAAAACTAATTGATCAAAAATTTAATAAATCTCTGGTAACCGAATTGGTAAAAATAAGAGGACAATTATTAGAAGATTTTATGTCTTATTATCGGCCAACCTATTCTCAGGTGAAGACAATGGGGGATGTTGATTTACGTACTTATATTATCAAATCTTATAACGAGTACATCAAACTTCCGGCTGAAGCCAGAATTTATCCTGCTTTACCTAAAACCTCTTTTACGGGTAGTTTTTAGTAACAAAAAGATGATAAAACTTCATATTGTATTAAAAACCTATATATTTCTTTCTTATTTATAAATCATGCTAAAAAGTAAATTTTTTACAGTTTTCTGTGTTTTTGCATTAAGCTTTCCAAGTTTGGTACAAGCACAAAACATTAAACCAGCAACTACCAATAATTATGATTACCATGATGCATTTGGTCCTTTTTTCTATACTCAAAACGGAAACACTTATCGAACGGGAAGCGGTCAACCTGGGCCACAATACTGGCAAAACAGAGCAGATTATCAGTTAAACGCAACGTTAGATAATAATCAAAATAAAATTACAGGATCAGAGGTTTTAACTTATACCAATAACAGCCCTGAAGAGATGGGATTTATCTGGATGAGTTTAGACCAAAACTTATTCAAGAATGATTCTAGAGGGTCTGCAATTATTCCTCCTGATGGAAGTAGAAATGGTAGTCGGGGTGAGATACTTGACGCTGGTCATAAAATCAGTTTAGTAAAACTGGTAAGCTTAAACGGAAAATCACAGAGTGTAAATTTAAAATACCTCATCAATGATACCCGCATTCAGATTTCGTTACCTGAAAATTTAAAGGCAAATGGCGGAGAATTAAAAATTCAAATCAATTTTTCTTTTATTTCTCCCGAGTATGGTTCTGATAGAATGGGCGTTTTAGAAACTAAAAATGGTAAAATATTTACCATGGCACAATGGTATCCAAGAATGTGTGTTTTTGATGATGTAAATGGATGGAATACCATTCCTTATACTGGGCCTAGTGAGTTTTATTTAGACTATGGAGATTTTGATATTAGAATCACAGCTCCTGCAAGTCATATCGTAGTTTGTTCTGGCGAATTGCTTAATCCTAAAGAAGTTTATACCCCTGAGCAAGTAAAAAGATGGGACGCAGCAGCAAAGAGTGATGAAACAGTAATGATTAGAACAGCAGCTGAGGTAAC
>JBKJLB010000395.1:0-2806 GCA_046597075.1 Pelobium sp. | reverse complement strand
ATACGATTGAACTTTAGATATCAATAATTTTGCAGAGTAATTTATTTGTATTTTAAATATATAAATGTACTTTTGCAGCCTATTAATAAATTATAATTCACTTTAATATTATTTACGTAATGTATTTAAGTACTGAAAAGAAGAAAGAAATCTTCAAACAACACGGAGAAGTAGAAACTAATACTGGTTCTACTGAAAGCCAAGTAGCATTATTCACTTACAGAATTGCTCATTTAACTGGTCACTTAAAAAAGAATAAGAAAGATTTTTCTACTCAATTAGCCCTACAAAAATTAGTAGGTAAGAGAAGAGGATTATTAGCTTATTTGTATAAAAAAGACATTAACAGATACAGAGCTATCATTAAATCATTAGGATTAAGAGACATTATTAAGTCTATCTAATTATTTTGTTAAGCTATTTAAAAAGCCTTTCTGAATTTCAGAAAGGCTTTTTTGTTGGTGCAATATTTTAGGATATCATTTAGAAAGGAGGTTCGTCATCCTCGTTATTATCCCAGTTTTTTGGTTTTAGGGTAATACTTTCGAACTGTGCAGATGGTGCTAGACTTGAGAAAGGATCAGTCGCAGAATCATTACCCCCTCTGTTGGTATTATAACCGTCCTCCAAATCAGTAAATTTTACATATTTACCAATAAATCTTAAAGGAACAGTTCCAGTTTCACCATTTCTATGTTTTGCAATAATTACTTCTCCAATACCAGCTGTTGGATTTCCGTTTTCGTCCTGATCTAAGCCATAATACTCTGGACGATAAAGGAATAATACCATATCCGCATCCTGCTCAATTGCTCCAGATTCACGTAAATCTGACAGCATAGGTTTTTTAGAACCTCCAGGACGATTTTCCACAGCTCTACTCAACTGTGATAATGCAATCACAGGAACATTCAATTCTTTAGCAACTTGTTTCAAAGCTCTTGAAATGCTACTGATTTCCTGCTCTCGATTTCCGCTACCTTTACCATCAGCTTTTCCCTGCATCAATTGCAAATAATCAATAATAATCATCTGGATATCGAATTGAGCCTTTAATCTTCTGCATTTTGCTCTAAATTCAAAAACATTTAATGCAGGTGTATCATCAATAATTAAAGGAGCTTCACTTAGTTTACCAATTTTTGAAGTCATTTGGTGCCATTCCCAATCTAATAGCTGCCCTTTTCTAATTTTTTCTTGTTCAATTTCTGATTCTCCAGAAATTAAACGATTAGTTAATTGAACAGAAGACATCTCTAAAGAAAAGAAAACTACAGGTTTATTAAATTGTACAGCAGCATTTCTTGCACAACTTAAAACGAAGGCCGTTTTTCCCATAGCTGGTCTTGCAGCTATAATTATTAAATCAGATTTTTGCCAACCATTGGTCATCCTGTCTAGGGCAGTAAAACCTGAAGGAACGCCAGTTAAAGTATCTTCTTTACCTCGTAAAGATTCTAACATCTTTAAAGATTCTTTTACGATATCATCAATCTTTCTAGAATCTCTTCGAAGATTGTTTTGTGCGATATCAAAAAGGTTCTTTTCTGCATAATCTAACAACTCAAAAACATCGCTTGTGTCTTCGTAAGATTGATTGATGATGTCTGTAGAGATTCTAATTAACTCACGCTGAATAAATTTTTGAGAAATAATTCTAGCGTGATATTCAATATTTGCTGCAGAAGCAACACGATTGGTTAATTCGGTAATATAAAATGCGCCACCAACCATCTCTAAATCACCTTGTTGCCTTAATTGTGCGGTAACCGTTAAAATGTCAACAGGAGAGGAGCCAGTAAATAAAGTTTGTATAGATTGAAAAATCTTTTGATGAGCATCTTTATAAAAAACATCAGGTTTTAGAATATCAATTACAGCTGATAACGCATCCTTTTCTAACATTAAAGCACCCAAAACTGCTTCTTCAAGGTCTAATGCCTGAGGAGGCAATTTACCTAAACCAGAGACCAAATTAGTGAGTCGGCTTCTCTTGTCTTTTGGTAAGGATGTTTTGCTTGAATCGGATTCTAAACTCATATTACAAAAATATAGAAATTTTTAGCTCTACATATTAGAGTTATGAACAGCCTTTGTAGTGTTAAAAATACACAAACGCATTTTTAGAAAGCTTTTTATGCTAATTATCAACAAATGATGTTATTAACTTGTGAGTAAAAAAATAAATCATCCTTAACGTCTTCTAAAATCTTATGTTAATAAAAAGCTTTATTGTTAATAAACTTTTAGTACTTGATTATTGATTGTGTTTTTCTTAAATAAGAAAAGCATTTTTCACTAAATTGCGCCTAGTTATGGAAAGGAAATTTCAGCATCAGGATAAGGAAGTAAACCAAATGATTTTTGGTATTAGAGCGGTTATAGAAGCCATAAGTTCTGGTAAAGATATAGAGTCTTTATTTTTACAAAGAGGATTAAATGGTGGATTATTTTCTGAATTGAAAACTTTACTTAGAGAGTTTGATATTCCTTCTCAGCAAGTACCTATTGAAAAACTAAATAGAATAACTACTAAATATCATCAAGGAGTAGTGGCATTCATTTCGCCAATTACTTATCAAAAAATTGAAGATATTATCCCAACCATTTTTGAAAAAGGAGAAACACCGCTTATTTTAATTTTAGATGGTGTAACTGATGTTCGAAATTTTGGTGCAATTGTAAGAACTGCCGAATGTTGTGGAGTTCATGCGATTGTTGTTCCAAAAAAGGGCTCGGCGCAAGTAAATCCTGATGCGGTAAAAACATCTGCAGGTGCTTTGTACAAGGTGCCAATTTGTAGGCA
>JBKJLB010000288.1:0-10868 GCA_046597075.1 Pelobium sp. | reverse complement strand
ATAACTAGACAGCTATTTATCAAAAAAAAATCGCTTAAAGAAATTTAATTCTTTAACGTTAATAATTAATTTCTTGCTGTTCTAATTCTTTCACATCAGTTCGCCATTCGTACAATTGATTTCGTAGCTGTGGCTCAAATCCAGCCTCTTTTATAGAATCCTGAATTCCGTAAGAAGTAAAACGATGCGGAGCACCGGCAGCACTAACTACATTTTCCTCAATCATAATAGAACCAAAATCATTGGCACCTGCATGTAAGCAAATTTGAGCTACTGGCTTACCAACCGTTAACCATGATGCTTGTATGTTCTTTACGTTTGGCAACATGATGCGAGATAAAGCAATCATTCTGATATACTCATCACCTGTAACATCGTTTGTTATGCCTCGTAAACGCTTTAATAATGTTCCATCATCCTGAAAAGGCCACGGAATAAATGCTTTAAAACCATGATTTCCTTCAGGTTTTTCGCTTTGCACTTCGCGTATCCAAATTAAATGCTCAAAACGCTCTTCAATGGTTTCAATATGTCCAAACATCATAGTTGCTGAGGAAGCAATGTTTAGTTTATGGGCTGCTCGCATAACATCTAACCATTCTTGCCCGCCGCATTTTCCTTTAGAAATTAAACGCCTAACTCTGTCATTTAAAATTTCAGCTCCAGCTCCTGGAAGTGAATCCAAACCTGCTTCTTGCATGGCTTTAAGCACATCGTAATGAGACATGCTTTCTAATTTTGCGACGTGGGCAATCTCTGGCGGACCCAAAGAATGTAACCTGATGGTTGGATATAATTCTTTTAGTTGTTTAAATAAATCGCAATAAAAAGCCAAACCCAAATCAGGGTGATGACCGCCTTGAAGCAATAATTGATCGCCTCCTAAGCGAATAGTTTCCTCAATTTTTATTTTATAGGTTTCGATATCTGTGATGTAACTTTCATCGTGACCAGGGCGACGAAAGAAATTGCAAAACTTGCAGTTTGCAATGCAAACATTGGTGGTGTTTACATTTCTATCGATTTGCCAAGTTACCTTACCATGCGGAACCTGAATTTTACGTAGTTCATTTGCTACATACATTACTTCGGTTGTGCTGGCATTATGGTAAAGAAAAACGCCTTCCTCTAAAGTTAAAAACTCAAAATTAAGCGCTCGTTCTAATATCTCAGGAATATTCATACCACAAAAATACGTGTTATTGCCTAATTGTTTTGGCTTTTATAAAAGAGGTTGTCTTTTTGACTTAATCAGGATATTTATTTCAGTTTTTTGATCACTTTAGCAGGATTTCCAACCACCATTGAATCATCAGGAATATCTTTAGTCACCACACTTCCTGCTCCAATAATACAGTTTTTGCCAATAGCTACACCAGGCAAAATAATTGCGCCACCGCCAATCCAGCAATCATTTCCAATGGTTACGGGTTTAGAGAATTCTAGTGTTTTACGTGTTTCTGTATCTAATGGATGAGTAGCAGCATAGATTTGAACTGCCGGCCCAAACAATACGTTTGAACCAATAGTTATTTTCATGGTATCTAAAACTACACAGTTTACGTTGAAATATACACTATCTCCGCAATGAATATTATAACCGTAATCGCAGTGAAATGGTGGTTCTATGTAAAAGTTCTTTCCAGTATTTGGAATTAATTCTTTTATAGCGTCTTTAGCCGGTTTAGTCACTAAATATTCGCTAATATTAATTTGTCTTAAAAGTCGTTTTGCATGGCGTCTTTCTTTTAACAATTCAGCGTCCGACGCTAAATAAAGTTCACCTGCAAGCATTTTTTCTTTTTCGGATTTCATTTTTTGAAAATATTAAGAAATAAAGAGCAATGTTTTCATTTTTAAATGAACTTTTCTATTTATTTAATTTAGAGAACACTTTTCAAACGATAATCATCAAATACAACTAAGGCTAATTTTTGAATTTCTTTTGCCGATTTCATGTCTTTAACTGAAACTGAAAACTGAATTAAATTAACACTTTCTGTAACAAAATTATTTGAGGAAGAAGTCATTAAACGTTCTCTCCCTATTGTGTTAGATTTTATGCTTTTATTCATTAAAAAATACCTTTCTTTTATTGCATTAAATTCTAACAACGGATTACCAATGTATTGTTTAATAATATCATATGACTTAGACTCGAACAAATAAGGCTTTGCAAAAATCCAACAACTTTTGGCTAATTGAGGATTTGATTTATGGAGTAACTTAAAAAGAGATAAAGTTTTGTCATTACTGTATAGCGTTCTATTTATTGAAGAGACCTCTTGAAATAAATTCGGATTGTCTCCACTATCAATTAATTTTTTAGTTTTTTGATCTCTAATTTCTTTTAACGCCGCTAATGCAGGAGGATATTGATCACCAAGTTTCTTCCAATAGGATAGTGCAAAAGATAATCTTACACCAGTCATGGAAACATCGTAATCTAAAACATGATTATGAAACCAAATACAACGTTCAAGGGCTTCTTGATTTTTTCCTTCATTAATTAGCGTACGTGTATCAGATAGATATTTCTGCATATCTTGAGCATTCAAAGAACAAGAAAGGAATGCGAAGATTAATATTAATAGTATTTTCATTTTAGTTTAGGTAAACAGGCAAATGGTAGTGTGATTAAATTTGATTTAAAAATATAGTAATTTCTTCATCTTTCAAAAGGATAAATACTTAAAGTTAATCTGTCAATAGTTAAAACATAGGATTTGTCTGTAATATCTAAACGCCGCTTTTGCTTTTCTTAAAAATAATGGATTTAAAATGACAAGCTTTTGCAACATAAAACTAAATTTGCTAGCTAAGATTAAGCGATGATTCAATTCGAGAGATTTACTTTAGATAACGGTTTACGCGTATTGGTACACGAGGATAATACCACACCAATGGCGGTTTTAAATATTTTATATGATGTAGGGGCAAGGGACGAAAATCCAGAGCAAACCGGTTTTGCACACCTTTTCGAGCATTTAATGTTCGGTGGGTCGGTCAATATTCCGTCTTATGATGAGCCTTTGCAACGAGTTGGTGGTGAAAACAATGCTTTCACTAGTAATGATATGACTAACTATTACATCACGCTGCCTGCTGCCAATTTAGAAACCGCTTTTTGGCTAGAATCAGACAGGATGTTAAGCTTAGCTTTCTCTGAAAAAAGCTTAGAAGTACAGCGAAATGTAGTTTGTGAAGAATTTAAACAGCGTTATTTGAATCAGCCTTATGGCGATGTTTGGTTAAAATTACGTCCACTTGTTTACAAAAAGCACCCTTATCAATGGGCAACCATTGGGAAAGAACTAGCACATATTGAAAACGCTAAAATAGAAGATGTAAAGGCTTTTTTTAAAAAGCATTACAACCCCCAAAATGCAATTATGGTAGTTGGTGGATCAGTGAAGTTAACTGAAGTTAAAAAGCTGTCCGAAAAGTGGTTTGGCCCAATTGCGGCTGGAGAAAAATACGTAAGAAATCTTCCCAAAGAACCCGATCAAGGAAAAGCTATTGTTGAAACTGTTAACGCAGATGTTCCTTTAAATGCTATTTACAAAGTATTTAAAATGCCCGGTAGGATGGAGGAAGGCTATCCTGCGGTTGATTTGATGTCTGATATCTTATCACAAGGTAAATCTTCGCGTTTATATCAAAATTTGGTACAGCAAAATCCAGTTTTCTCTGATATTAAAGCATATAACTACGGGAGTTTAGATACTGGCATGTTTGTATTAGAAGGAAAACCGCTTCCAGGAATTGATATGGCATACGCCGATGAAATGATTTGGAAAGAATTAGATGCTTTGAAAAATGAATTAGTTTATGAAGATGAATTAATTAAAGTAAAAAACAAATACGAATCGGTAAAAGAGTTTGATGAAATGAGCTTATTAGATAAAGCGATGAATTTAGCCTTTTATGAGCTCTTTGGTGACGCAAACCTAGCTAATACAGATGTAAAGAATTATAGAAAAGTAGATACGAAGGAAATCCAAAAAATGGCAAATCAACTATTCACCAAAGAGCAATCCACTACCTTATTTTATTTAGCTAATTAATATGTTAGACAGACTACAAGCTCCTGATTTTAAGCAGATTGAAGACATTACCTTTATAAAAGCTAAAAAGCATTTATTGGATAACGGCATTCCTGTTTTTGAAATTAATGCAGGCGAGCAGGAACTGGTGCGGATTGAATTTATTTTTCAAAACAGTGCATGGTCAATAGATAAACCTATTATGCCAAGCGTTACCAATGGCATGTTAACAGAAGGAACACATGCGCTTTCATCTGCCCAAATTGCTGCCAAAATTGATTATTACGGCGCTTTCTTTCAGCCTGATTTTAGTTATGACCACTCCTCATTAACCCTATACTCTTTAAATAAATATGTAAGTAATACGCTTCCCATCATTAAAGAAATGTTAACGGGTTCTATTTTCCCGGATAAGGAATTAGAAACCTTATTAAGGAATCAGAAACAAAGATTAAAAGTAGGTTTAGAGAAAAACGATGTCATTGCTCGTCGGGCTTTTTTAGCTGCTTTATTTGGAGACAGCTTGTATGGTTATGCCAATCAGTTGGAAGATTATGATGGGGTAAAAAAGGATAATTTAATGGCTTATTACCAGCAAGTTTATCATCCTTCTAACTGTACCATTGTTGTTTCTGGTAAAATCACACAAAATATTTTAAAAAGTATTTCAGACTTATTTGGAAACTGGCACAATGAACAAAGCGTAACCTCTTTTGAAGTTGCTTTTACCAGTTCAAAAGAAAAACTACATTATATCGAAAAAGAAGATGCCTTACAGTCTGCGATAAGAATTGGGATGCCAAATATCAATAGAATTCATCCTGATTATATGACTCTTCAAATTTTAAACACCGTTTTTGGCGGTTATTTTGGTAGTCGTTTAATGAATAACATTAGAGAAGATAAAGGCTACACTTATGGAATTGGATCAGGAATGGCAAGTTTACAAAAGGCAGGTTATTTCTTTATCGCATCAGAAGTAGGAGCAGATGTTTGCCAAGCTACCTTAACCGAGATAGAGAAGGAAATTAATATCCTGAAAACCGATTTAATTCCTGTGGAGGAACTAGCATTGGTTAAAAATTACCTGATGGGAAGTTTATTAGGCAGTTTAGAAAATGCTTTTTCACACGCCGATAAATTTAAAAGCTTGTATTTCTATGGTTTAGATTATGATTATTACGATAAATACATTAAAACTGTTAAAAATATTCAGCCAGAAGAATTGAAAGTAATGGCTAATAAATATTGGGATTATAATGAGTTTTATAAGGTGATTGTTGGGAAAATGTAAAGACAGCATGAGCTAAAGGTTAAATTTTAGCTCATGCTATTTTTTATTCTTATCAATTCAAAAAAAAACTATCTTTGTGCGGCAAATAGAGTACCCTAATTTATTTGCTATGCAACTGGATCCCAATAAATTTTTAGCCGAAGGTTTAACCTACGATGATGTTCTTTTAGTACCGGCTTATTCTGAAGTTTTACCTCGCGAAGTAGACACCTCAAGTTATTTTACCAAAAAAATTAAGTTAAACGTTCCAATCGTTTCAGCGGCTATGGATACCGTTACTGATTCTAATATGGCCATTGCAATTGCACAAGCAGGCGGAATTGGCGTACTTCATAAAAACATGAGTATAGATGCTCAGGCTGATGAAGTAAGAAGAGTAAAACGATCTGAAAGCGGAATGATTCAAGACCCAGTAGTGCTTCACAAAGACGCTTTAGTAGGCGAGGCTTTCAAGATTATGCGTGAGTATAAGATTGGAGGAATTCCAGTAGTATCTGAAGAGAATGTTTTAGTCGGCATCATCACCAATCGTGATTTAAGATTCCAAAAAGATATGAATCAAAAAATTTCTGAAGTGATGACCAAAGAAAACTTAATTATCGCTCCGGAAGGAACCACTTTAACTCAAGCAGAAGCTATTCTTCAAAATCATAAAATAGAAAAACTACCTGTTGTGAATAAAGCAGGTAAATTAAGTGGATTAATCACTTTTAAAGACATCCAAAAATTCAAAAATTTCCCTCAGGCTTGTAAAGACGAGCATGGTAGGTTGAGAGTTGGTGCCGCAGTTGGTGTTACTCATGATACCATGCAACGGGTAGCTGCTTTGGTAAAGGCTGGGGTAGACGTTATTGCGATTGATACCGCACATGGTCATTCTAAAGGAGTCATTAATCAATTAAAAGAAGTAAAAGCTAAATACCCAGATTTACAAGTTATTGCAGGGAACGTAGCCACTGCAGAAGGGGCTAAAGCTCTGGCTGATGCAGGTGCCGATGGCGTTAAAGTTGGAATTGGCCCTGGTTCTATTTGTACCACAAGAATTATTGCTGGTGTAGGCGTACCACAATTATATGCTGTTTTAGAAGCCGCCAGAGGATTACAAGGAACAGGTGTTCCGGTTATTGCTGATGGTGGAATTAAACACACTGGAGACATTGCTAAAGCTATTGCAGCAGGAGCGAGTTCCATTATGGCAGGAGGTTTATTTGCAGGAGTAGATGAGGCACCCGGAGAAACCATTATTTACGAAGGACGAAAATTTAAATCATACCGTGGAATGGGTTCTGTGGAAGCAATGGAATCTGGCTCTAAAGACCGTTATTTCCAAGATGTGGAGGATGACATTAAAAAGTTAGTACCAGAAGGAATAGTGGGTAGGGTAGCTTATAAAGGAACTTTAGCCGAAGTAATGCATCAATATGTTGGCGGATTAAAAGCCAGTATGGGTTATTGCGGCGCAAAGGATATTGGAACTTTACAAAAAGCTAAATTTGTAAAAATCACAGCTTCTGGTATCAGAGAATCACATCCTCATGATATTTCCATCACCAAAGAAGCACCAAATTATAGTAGATAGGTTTTTTTGAAGTCCGAAGACCGAAGTCGGAGGACAGAAGTCGAGAGACGGGATATTTAATGAAAATTAAAATCTGATAAACAAAATAGGGAATCATCAAATCGACAAATTTTCAAATCATCAAATAACTTACTGTTATGGCTCACGAAGAAAAGCATTTTTCAGGCTCAGATTTTTTGCAAGACGTTGCCATTGGTATGGCTGATGGATTAACTGTCCCTTTTGCACTTTCTGCAGGTTTAAGTGGTGCCATATCTTCTACAAAAATTATCATTACAGCTGGTGTGGCCGAAATTATTGCGGGTTCTATTGCCATGGGTTTAGGCGGCTATATTGCTGGTAAAACTGCTTATGACCATTATTTTTCTGAGAAAAAGCGTGAACACGATGAAGTAGAAAACGTCCCCGAAAAGGAAAGGGAGGAAGTTATGGAGATTTTAGGGGAATATGGTTTATCCAAATCATCTCAACTATTGGTAGTTTCTGAGCTAGAGAAAGACAAAGATAAGTGGGTAGATTTTATGATGAAGTTTGAATTGGGTTTAGAAGAACCTCATTTAAACTCGGCAAGAAAAAGCGCAATAACTATTGCAGGAGCATACGTTGTTGGCGGCTTTATTCCACTGTTTCCCTATTTTTTCTCTGATGATAGCATTTCAGGGTTAAATGGATCTATTGTGGTTACTTTGCTGGCATTATTTATCTTCGGATACTTTAAAAGCAAAGTCATAGGGCAACCCGAATGGCAAGGGGCTTTTAAAACCATGTTTATTGGTGCTTTAGCGGCTGGTGCGGCTTTTTTAATTGCGAAGTGGATTAGTTAGAAGAGTCCGGAGTCGGAGGTCAGAAGACCGAAGTTTGTTCGTATAGAAAACAAATTCTATTTTCTTATAAATAACTCTTGCTAAAATATTTCTTATTTAAGTTTAATTATTATCCTCGGACTTCGGTCTTCCGTCTTCCGACTTAAAAAAATCAAAATGATAGAATCTCTTTGTGTGTATTGTGGCTCTAACTTTAACGGAGACCCTAAATTAAAATCAGCAGTAGAAGAATTGGCGTCAGAAATGGTAAAACATCAAATTAAACTGGTTTTTGGTGGTGGTAGTGTGGGCGTAATGGGTTTAATAGCTGATGCCGTATTAAAAAATGGGGGCCAAGCCATAGGCGTTATTCCTCAGTTTTTGATGGATAAAGAAGTTGGCCATAAAGGTTTAACAGAAATGATTATTACCGAAAACATGCACCATAGAAAGCAAAGAATGGCTGATTTAGCCGATGCTTTCTTAATCCTTCCTGGTGGTTTTGGAACTTTAGAAGAGTTTTTTGAAGTTTTAACATGGTTGCAATTAGGCTTACATCAAAAACCAATAGGTGTTTTAAATGTCGGTGGTTTTTACGATTTCCTATTTAAGCAAATGGATGTGATGGTAGAACAACGTTTTTTGAAACCTATCAACCGTGATTTAGTCATTAATCAAGAAGATCCAAAAAAGATGATTGATTTGATGAGTTCTTTTGAGGCTAAACCTGATGATGTTTGGTTTAGAGACCGTAATTTGAGTTAAGTAAGATTGATTATTGACCTAAACTTTATTAAAAGGAAAGTTCTTAATCTATTTTCTTGGCAAAAGATTTGAACTGTTAAAAGCATAGATAAAATAAGCAGCATTAAAAGCTGCTGTAATTCAAAATTATGAAAAAAAAATACCCTTACCTTTTATTTCTGACCTTTTTAATGGTCACTCAATGTGTGTTCGCACAAAATGAATCTCCATACGAAACCAGTTTTAAAAGAGATGCTCCTCTAGTAATTGGAGGCCTTGGATTGACTGCTTTAGGAGTATCATTAATTAAAAACAAAAAAGAATTGACATTAACAGAAGTAGCCGCCAAATCAAAAGAAGATGTGTTTTTTATAGATAGATGGAACGCCGGAACCTTTAGAGACAAAGCTGATAAAGATAGTTACATTCCGTTTTACGGTTCTTTTGCTGTTGCGCCAATAGTAGCACTTTTAGATAAAAACCAACGTAGCCATTACGGACAAGTATCTGTCATATTCATAGAAACCATGTCGGCAGCGGCGGCTTCATTTACTTTGGCAGCAGGTTTAGTAAAACGCAGTCGGCCTTTAGTGTACAATACTTCTTTACCCTTAGCTGATAGACAAGATAAGGATGCACAAAGATCTTTCTTTGCAGGGCATACCACCGCAACAGCTGCAGCTACTTTTTTTGCGGCTAAAGTATATAGTGATTTTAATCCCGATTCTAAGTTAAAACCCTACATCTGGACAGCAGCGGCCATTGTTCCTGCAGTGGTAGCTTATCAACGCATTAGAGCAGGTAAACATTTTTTAAGTGATAATTTATTAGGTTACGGAGTGGGTATGGCATGTGGTATCTTAATTCCAGAGTTACATAAAAAGAAAAATACCAACCTTACGGTAGCACCAACAATGGGTAAAAATTATCAAGGAATGGGGATGACTTATACTTTTTCTAGATAGGTTTTTAGTTTTAGGTTATAAGTGTTAGTCTTTATGACCTTTTAATCAATTTCCTTATCTTTAATCATGATTCATTATTCAGCTACTATCCATCAGTTTGGCGAAAAAGGGGAGAAGACAGGCTGGCATTATCTGGATATTCCAGAACAAATCGCTTACGAGTTGAAACCTAATTGTAAAGTGAGCTTTAGGGTAAAAGGCAAGATTGATGAAGTAGAAATTAACGGGATAGCATTGGTACCAATGGGTGAAGGAGATTTTATTTTAGCTTTAAAAAAAGATCTCCTTAAAAAAATCGGCAAAAGAAAAGGGGCTGTGGTCACCATGTCGATTGAGGAAGATAAAGATTTCAAATTTGAAATACCCGAGGATTTAGAAATATGCTTAGCTGATGTAGAAGAAACTACCGAACAGTTCTTTAAAATGGCTAAATCCCATCAAAACTACTACATCAAGTGGATTAATGAAGCTAAAACAGAAAGTACCAGAGTAAAACGAATTGCCCAAACCATACAAGCCATGGAACTAAAAATGAATTATGGGGAGATGATGCGGCATCATAAAGAATTAAAATAGGCAACTTTAAAACAGATGCCTAAACAGCTTTAACCCAATCTTCTTTCATCAAACTATAGATATAATTCAATTTAGGCTGCTCACCAAAATAAGTTACTTCCTGCTCATCAATTTTTGTGGCACCTAATCTGCCAATGGCTATTTGAGAACGTATATTTGCCGCACCCACATGAAAATATACCTTAGCAACAAATTGAAAAATATAATTCAGCATTAAAGTTTTCACCTCATGATTATAGCCTTTACCCCAATATCCTGTAGCGTAAAATGTATAACCAATTAAGATAAATTGATCTTCTTCATTAAAATCATAAAACCTGGTGCATCCAATTATTTTCTCATCGGCTTTATCCACAATTTTAAATGCCCCTTTGCTTTTTATGGCGCCATCAAAAAATGTTTTGAAAACATCCATTTTCCAACGGTCTTTATTTGGGTGCTGTTCCCATATTTTTGGGTCGGCTGCAACTGCATATAAATCGTCAAAGTCTTCTTCTTTTAATGGATAAAGAATCATCTTATCGTTTTCTAGTACCGTTTGAATATTGACTTTCATTTTAATATTTTTATCAAAGCGTTATTGTAAATTCTGAACCATGATCAGGCTTGCTATCCACAAAAATATTTCCTCCAAAAGTTTCAATTTGGTTTTTAGTAATAAAAAGACCCAAGCCTTTACTGTCAAATCCTTTGTGAAAAACTTTATTTAATTTAAAAATTTGATTGCCATATCTATTTAGGTCTATTCCTAATCCATTATCTTTAAAACTAATTCTAGTATTATCATTCACAATTTTCGAGGAAATTTCTATAATTGGAGGTTCATTTTGCTTACTATATTTCAAAGCATTACTAATCATA
>JBKJLB010000042.1:0-2616 GCA_046597075.1 Pelobium sp. | reverse complement strand
AACAAAATTATCATCTACTAAAATGTCATTAACTTCATTAGTCAACAAACCGTTGTCTATAGTATAACCGGTAACTTTTATTTCGCCTAATGGATTAATAATTTTATTAACTCCGTTACTATTTAGAATCCATAATTCATTTTTGTAAGCTATCGTTTTAACACAATTGTTGCTGTTTAAACCATCTTTAGTGGTAATTACTTTTAAAATTTTATCATCTTTTAAAATACACACTCCATTAGAACTTGTAGATGCGTAGGTTAATCCATTTTTATCGCAATAGATATCTACTATACGATCATTTAATGCTTTAATTTTTTTAGAGAATGAGAAGATTTTATTTTTTTTAATAACATGTAAACCATCTATTTGAGCAAACCAAAGATGGTCATGAATGTCATAAGCAACGCTAAATGTTCTGAGACTATTTACCTGCTTAAAACTGTCGATATTAAGAACAATATTTTTTTGCTTAAGGTTTTTGGATTGATAAAAATATAAACCGCTTGCCATAGCTAAAGCCATTTTACCTTGGCTATTAAAATCAAATGATTTTAAAGCAAACTTTTGCGAAGAAGTAAAATTAACTAGCGGTTTTTTTGGATTAGATGAATTTAATGACCCTACCCAACCATCGCTCATGAACCAGATATTGCTATTTTTTTTATCAAACCACAGTTGCTTTACCGGATTATACAGGAAAGGTTCTAATTTTAAATCTATAACGGTTGGCTTATCATTAAATAGCACATCAATTTGTCCATTTCTTAATCCTATCCAAATTCTTTCTTGTTCATCTTTTTCTAAACTATAAACACCTTCATTACTTAATAAGTCTTGAGATGTGAAATGTGTAAAGTTGGTCGCTAGTTTAGAGAGTAAATACAGGCCATTATCAATGGTAGATATCCAAATATTTTTTCTTGCATCCCTAATAATGGATGTAGCATATCGATTACCTAAATAATTGATTTCGTTCCCTGTTTTTCGATCAATTTTTTTGATTCCATTACCAAGTATTGTTAACCAAATTGTTTCATTTTCAACCAAAAAACTTGATATTCCCTTTTCTATTAAATCTAAAGGAATGCTGCAAATGAATGTTTCTTTCCCATTTTGAAAATTAAATAAGCCGTTTTTATTGATGATAAATAAGGTATTATTTGGTTTATCAACTGTTATGTATTTATTTAAAAGCGGTTTTTCGATAAGTAATTGTGGCAGAAATTTATAATCTTTAATCTGATATAAACCACTTTTGTTGATGGCATATAGGTTTTTAAAATCATCTTCGTAAAAAATTAAACTCGATAACGCTATATGCTTTTGATCGTATTGAAAATATTTGATATGATTATCATTAGTAATACACATTACTTCTGCGTGACCGGCTGAAAACCAAAGATTATGTCTAGAATCTTCAAAAAAATCAACTACGTTAGAATGTAATACTGCTTTTTTTAATAGTGGGGTATTATCAGGATTATAAACTTTACCATTAAAAAAATAGGATAGTTTACCGTTAAAACTTAAAAACCAAATTCTACCTTTAAAATCTTCTCGTATTTCTAAGATTTCAATATCGGCAAGGCCATTTTCCGTTGTAAAACTTTCGAAGGTTTTACCGTCAAATCTATTTACGCCATTTATTGTAGGCAACCAAATAAACCCTTTACTATCTTGAAAAATATCATAAATAGTTGCACTAAGTAAGCCGTCTGAGGTATTAAAATTTTTAAATTGTAGTGTTTGTGCTTTTGAAATCAGACAAAATAATAAGCTTACACAGACCAAAAACAACCATTTTTTCATGATTTTTTATTTTCTTAGCTTCTTTATTTTATCTAAAAACTCAGTAATTCTTCTTCTTGATACTTGAATAATGATATCATTTATCAACTTTACATGCAAGCCGTTATTGTTTTTGTATTCTTTCAAGTAATCGACATTGATGATATTTGATTTATGAACTCGAATAAATTGGTTTTCTGTTAAAACCTCTTCATAATCTTTTAAAGGTTTAGAAGCCACAATTTTATCCCCATTTACCAAATGGAAAATACAATAATTGCTATCAGCTTCTAGGTAAATGATATCACTTAAATTAATGATTTTAAAACCAGAAGCATTAGGAATAGTTAGCTTTTTAATTTCCCTATTTATGATTTCTGGCTGATTCATATTTTCAGTTAGGGAAGTTAAAGTTTTAGAATACTCGGTGTATTTATTTTGTAATGTCCCTAACTCATAAATGCTTTTTGCTTTTTCTACTGCTTTTTGTAATTCAGATATATCGATAGGTTTTAAAAGGTAGTCAACAGCACTCGCTTTAATTGCTTTTATGGCATATTGATCAAATGCGGTGGTAAATATGACTAATATTTGTTTTTCTTGAAGTAGTGGGAGTAAAGCAAAACCATTCTCGATGGGCATTGCAATATCCAGAAAAACCAAATGAATTTCATGTTGGGATATAAACTTCTTTGCTTCCTGTACGGATTTACAAATACCTTCGATTTTTACTTCAGGACAATTGTCCTGTATCAAAAAGAATAAAGAGGAGCGGCTATATTCTTCGTCATCAACTATTAAAGCGCTGAAATTTTTCATTGATAT
>JBKJLB010000267.1:0-3033 GCA_046597075.1 Pelobium sp. | reverse complement strand
ATAAAAGGTAAAAATTTATGCCCATTATTAGGGTTTAGCTTTCGCTTGATAAATTTCTCATTGTACTCCTTTAGATTCCTCACCCCAGCATCTTTCAATAAATCATATCGTTGATCCATCTCTATACAAAGGGAATTTAAGGTATTGATTACCTTCTTGGTGTCGGTAATGATGGCTTCTTCTTCACCTGGTAGTTTTGCTAAAAAGTGTCTTTCTATTTTCTTAAAAACAGATAGCTCAACTTTTTTGGGATCTACCAAAACAAATTTAAGTTGGGAAGGGTGTTTTTTATATAACAGGGAAACTAAAATAGTATTGATTCCTACTGATTTACCCTGCCCAGTTGCACCAGCAACCAACATGTGTGGCATTTTAGCTAAATCTGCAATAAAAACTTCGTTAGAAATGGTTTTGCCCAATGCAATTGGTAAATCCATTGTAGTATTTTGAAATTTCTCTGTTGCGATGATAGAGCGCATTGCCACCATTTCTGGATGCTGATTAGGGACTTCAATTCCGATTGTTCCTTTACCCGGCATTGGCGCTATAATCCTGATACCCAATGCGGCTAAGCTCAAAGCAATATCGTCTTCTAAGTTTTTAATTTTAGAAATTCTTACGCCCGGAGCAGGGATAATCTCATATAAAGTAACCGTTGGACCAATGGTCGCTTTAATCTTATCAATTTCAATATTGTAGTTATTCAATGTTTCTACAATCTTGTTTTTATTGGCTTCTAATTCTGCCGAATCAACAGAAATCTTGTTTGAACCGTATTGTTCTAAAAGATCTAACGTTGGATTTTTATAGGTAGATAAATCTAAAGTTGGGTCATAAGCACCAAATTGATCTACTAATTCGTCAGATTTTATTTCTTCTTCTGTTTTTGTTTGTTCGATGGTTAATTCTAAATCATCCTGAATTTCGGGTTTATTGTCTTTCTCTACGTTATTAATAACCTCCTGAAAACCAATATTCTTACCCTCTTCTTCTATAATTTCCTCATCGTCAGTTTCAACAATCTCCATGTCATTTAAATTTGGTCTTATGGGTAATTGTTGATTAACCAGTTTATTATTTAAAGGACTCTCTATTAAGTCAGAAACATAATTATCTTCTAAAATTTCATTCTCTTCCTCATCAATATCCTTTAAGTCACTATTATTAATGATGATTTTCTTTTTCTTTTCTGGGAGCTTAAAATCTATGTTATAAGCAATAATTAAACAAGTTAAAGCAGCGAAAACAAGCAGCCCTATCACCCCAAATTCTCCAATTTGAGCGCCCAATAACTGGTTAGTATAAAAGCCAAACTCTCCTTCTAAATAGTGCGGATAATCTGTAATAAAAGCATGTACAAAAGCTAAAGCGATAGAGGTGAACACCAAAATAAAGAAGGAGTAACCAAGCGTTTTTGGAATAGAAAATAATTGTACTTTGAATAATAAACGATATCCAACAACTATTAAAACGAAAACAAAAATGAAAGATGCAATACCAAACCACTCGTAAATGAATTGATGGGATACCAATGCACCCAATTTACCAGCCCAATTCTGAATATTTGGATCAATTGCTGTATTAGATTTAAGCTCTTGCAGGGTTTTAAAAAGATTGCTCCAACCGCCATTAGCATCAATTACATAGCTTTGATCATCTTGCCAAGTAAATAAATATGATGTAAATGATACCAATAAATAAAGTGCTAGTAATAATAAGAATAAGCCTATAATCTTAATAGCTCTATCATTATTAAAATTAAACTTCGGGAAACCTTCCCCTTCCTTTTTTTCCGATTTCTTCTTAAACGGCTCCGAAGTTTGATTGGAATCTTCTTTAAATGTGTTTGCTTTGAATTGATTTCCTCTCACAGGTGTTAGCTCTTTAAATTTTCAGAAACAAATATAAATTAATGCTAAGGTAGATGCTAAAAATAATTCAGCTAATTCTAAATTAGTTGAGAATAAAGGATAAGGTATATTTCCTTACTTATAATTACAAATAAATTATTTCCTTTATTAAAAATCCGAATTATAATTTTTATCGTTAATTACTGTGACTTCATTGATGATGAGATGTGATGAATCTCTAATGATGTTTTAGGTTTTGATGGTTATACTCTGTTCTTTAACTAAAGAGCAGGGTTTTTTATTTCTTATTTAGATATAAATTCAGTTTAATTTTTTAGAAAACTATTTTATTGCTAATATTAAATCTTAATTCAATTAAATGCAAGCCACTTTTTTGGAAGATTTGATTATTAAGGGAGATGTTGAAGCTATTAAAAGCTATTTAATAGATCATCCATCAGAAATAACCAAAATTACCAGCCATGGAGTTTCTCCGCTTATGCTTTCTTGTTATTTTCATCAATCCGCAATTATTTCCTTATTAGTAGCATCATTAGAAAACCTTACTATTTTTGAAGCAGCTGCAGCGGGAAAGTTTGATGTGGTAGCACATGAGGTTTTTAAAAATCCTGAAAAAATAAATGATTATTCTGAGGATGGCTTTACTGCTTTAGGATTAGCTGCTTATTTTGGAAAAGAGGAAGTAGCTAGGTATTTGGTTTTAAAAGGTGCTGATGTAAACCTGCCTTCGAACAATGGTTTTAACGTTTTTCCCATACATTCGGCTACCGCGGGCAACCATACTTCGATAGCAAGAATGTTAATTGAAAACGAAGCAGATGTAAATGTTCTTCAAAACTCGGGCGTAAGCCCTTTACATTCTGCAGCACAGAATGGTAATATCGAAATTATAATCTTGTTGTTAGAAAAAGGAGCAAATGTTGAAACTCGAATGGA
Source organism: Pelobium sp. (assembly GCA_046597075.1). GTDB lineage: Bacteria > Bacteroidota > Bacteroidia > Sphingobacteriales > Sphingobacteriaceae > Pseudopedobacter. Next base: position 226 of record JBKJLB010000267.1, on the reverse strand, counting down.
GGGTGGTAAGCTGGCCTCAGATTTAGCTAAGGAAAAAGGCTACCTAGAAATTGCAGAAATATTGAGCTAGACAATTAAACATCAAAATTATTAAAGATCCTTCTAAATCTTTTAGAAATAATAATTTTCAATCGTTTAAACTTCCATCTAAAGGAAGATATTTTTTTAGCATCCTTAAATTTTGTTTTAGCTAAATAATTAAAGAATGTCTCTGCGTGTTCTGGCA
>JBKJLB010000210.1:0-11711 GCA_046597075.1 Pelobium sp. | reverse complement strand
AAGTAGCGTCAAGAGAAAATCAATCTTTAGATTAACAATAAGAAAACCTTACTAATTAATATGCCATACAAAGAAAGAGAAATTAATAAGCTATACTACCCTATTGGTGAAGTTGCTGATATGTTTGAGGTGAATACTTCATTGATAAGGTTCTATGAAAAAGAATTCGACATATTACAACCTAAAAAGAATGCAAAGGGTAATCGCTTATTTAGGCCAGAGGATATTGATAACTTAAAAATTATTTTTAATTTAATTAAAGACAAAGGATTTACCATTCAAGGAGCAAAAGAGCATTTGAAAAGTAATAAAAATGAAGTTTTAGATCAGCAAAAGGTGGTTGACTCTTTACAAAAAATCAAATCGTTTATGCTTGAACTAAAAGAGCAACTTTAATTATTCTTCTAAATGGACAAAAATCTACTATCTAAACTCGACTATATATACAAGCTTCTTTTCATTGTTGCATTATTAGTTTTTATACTAATTTGGGCTGCAGATTTGATTATCCCAATGTTGGTTGGCGGTTTTATTGCCTTTGCATTGATACCCGTTAATCAGTGGTTAGAGCGAAAAAAAATTCCCCGAATACTAGCTATTTCTATCACGCTACTTGTTTTCATAGGTGTTATTGGCTTATTTGCCTATTTGGTAAGTATACAGTTAACAGATCTAGTGAAAAATCTTCCAAATTTACAGGAAAAAGTTAATTTACTTTTAGAAAACACCCATCATTTCATTGAAGATAAATTTGGTTTAAACACGAAGGAGCAAGAATCTCTTTTCCAAAAAGGAGTTAATAATGCCTCCTCATATATCAGTACAATACTATTATCTACATCTGGAATAATTGCTATCATCATACAAATTCCAGTTTATGTTTTCCTGTTCTTGTTGTATCGAAATAACTTTAGGAATGTATTGTTTAGCTATTTTCCTGTAAAGAAGAATGATAAGAAAAGTTGGATGCAGCAAGTAAAAAACGTGATTCAAGGTTATGTATCGGGTATGTTATTAGTGATTTTAACTATTGCTATTTTAAACTGTATCGGGTTGCTTGCTTTAGGAATTCCCTATGCGATATTCTTTGGGGTATTTTCTGCCGTTTTAACCATTATTCCTTACATTGGGAATTTTATTGGAGCCTCATTACCCATATTAATGGCTTTAATCACAAAAGACAGTTCTTGGTACGCGGTTGGTGTTATTGGTGTTTACGCGTTTATTCAGTTTTTAGAAGGTAACATCATTACACCAAAAATAATGGGTGATAAAGTGAGTATTAATGCCTTAGCAGCGATAATTGCGTTACTAATTGGCGGGAAAATTTTAGGAATCGCAGGGATGATTATTGCTATCCCAGCAATGGGTGTTTTAAAAGTTGTACTATCCCATTCTAATCAATTAAAACCACTTACTCTACTGATGGATGAAATGGATAGTAAATTTAACCCCGAAGTGGATGAAGTATTGGAAGACTAATGTCAGCTAAAAAAGTACTTTTTGTAATTAACCAAAAGGCAGGACAACAAAGCAAGGTTAATTTGGAGAGATCCATAAACGATGCTGCCAAAGAATTTGATTTTCAAGTTTTTATTTACGAAATGCTTGGGAATGATGTATTTTCTCAGATAAAAGAAGAAATAGCCACCCATCAACCTGATATTGTGGCTGCTGTTGGTGGTGATGGTACCGTAAATTTGATTTCCAAAATCATCCAACAAACTGAAATTTCTTTGTTGATAATTCCAATGGGGTCTGCAAACGGAATGGCTAGGGAGCTTCAAATCCCTAATCAAATTAACGATTGCTTAGCCTTAATTAATTCAGGAAAAGTGGTCAAAATTGATTTACTTAAGATTGATGAAGAAATCTCTATTCATTTGGCTGACGTGGGTTTAAATGCAAGAATTGTAAAACGCTTTCAGTTTGATAAAAAAAGAGGTCTATTAACCTACGCTAAACATCTATTTTTTGAGGTTTTTGTACTTAAGAGTAGAAGTTTCGATATCATTATTGAGGGGAAGAAAAGACAATTAAAAGCTTTTTCACTCACCTTTGCAAATGCTACAAAATATGGCACAGGTGCGGTGATTAATCCCGATGGAAAATTAAATGATGGCTTTTTTGAAATTTGCATTGTAAAGCCATTTCCTAAATATGAATTAATTAAAATTACCATTCAAATGTTTAGAAGGACACTTATGTATTCTAACTTTTTCGAGGTAATTAAGTGTAAAAGCGCTCAAATAAAAACTAGAAGAGCAACTTTATTACAAGTTGATGGTGAATTGATTGGAAAGGTTAAAGAGATTAATCTAACTTGCTTACCTGCTACATTAAAGGTATTGGTTCCAAATAATTTAAATCATCCAACCCTCATAGACTAGTTCTCCTTTAGGGTTGTTTTCCTCTACTATCCATGCTTCGGCTTTTGCTTTGTTTTTTTCATAAAATTTAATCTTAAAGAATCCTTTTGCTGATATTCCAAAACGTGAATGTTTACTATCCAAAACATAGGTAGCTTTTGATGAAGCACCACTAACAATGTAATTATTTTGATATTTTTCTATAAACTGCAAGTTATGCTCATGACCAGCTGCATAAATTAGCCCAGGATATTTCCTAAAAATCTCTTTTAATCGTTTTCTTAAAACCTTAAATCTAGGGTGTGATAAATCTTCTCTGGCGCCAAAGTATTTTCTGTAAAGTGGTAACAAAGATCCTAAAAACGGTATGGGCAAGTAGGCTCTTTTTTTGTAGAGCGTTAACGGAAACAAATGATGTTTAAATTTATATCTACCCCCATGTAAAGAATAGCTGTATATAGGATAATGACCTATAATCACTATTCTCTTATGCTTGTTTCTCTCTAGAATTTCTTCTAGCTGCGTAAAAAAATCTTCTTCATGTTCGATCCCACACCCTTCATGAGCACCAATAGGTCTAAATCCTTTCTGTATCCACCATTGAGTATTAATGGCAATCATGACTAAATCATCATTTAAACTAATTTCTTTTGGGCCTGGGCAACCGTTTTCAGGAATGAATACATCTGGTTGATGAAAAAGCTGTCGAACATATTTCTCTTGTCTCAAAACATATTCAATACCATCTTCTTTTCCCTTATTCCAATCGTGATTACCTGAAATAAAATAGACTTTTCCAGGAAAATCATTTAATGACTCTTTATATATCTGTAACACTTTTTCAGCATCTGCTCTAAGTGGATCATTTTCTGCGGGCAAACCTTTTGGATAGATATTATCTCCCAAAAAAATAACAGCAGAATTTGAATTATCTGGCAAATGAGCTTTCATCATTTCTATCAATTCATCAGGTTGATTTCTTTTGATATTACCAGAATCTCCAATTAAAATAACTTCAAAAACTTCTTTTTGCTCTTGCATATACTATTAACCTACAAAAATATTACCGAAACACTAAAATGCTTACAATAATTTAATATTTAATTCTTATTTTGAAATCACATTTACTAGTTAGCATGAATAGAATCTACCCAATTGGAATTCTGCTATTTTTATCGGTACCAGCATTTTGTCAGTTTAATTACGGACCTAGAATTACCGCATTAGCTAATGCAGGCGTTGCTATGCAAGATGTTTGGTCTGCACAAAGTAACCAAGCTGGTTTAGCTGGATTAGAAAGTACACAAATTTCTATGGCTTATGAAAATAGGTTTGGAGTTAAAGATTTAAGCACAAAGTCGGCAGTTTTTGCTTTACCATTTAAAAATTATGTGATTGCAACTTCTTTTACATCCTACGGAGTAGAAAGTTATGCTCAAACAAAAACAGGATTAAGTTTAGCAAAAAGTTTTGGTGATAAGCTTTATTTAGCGGTTAATGCAAATTTTCATGAAATAAAAATAACTAATTATGGCAATGCTAACAGCTTTTCTGTTGAAGTAGGTGTTCAATACAAAGTAATGCCCAACTTATGGTTAGCATCTCATATTGCCAATCCAAATCAAAGTAAATTCGAAGAAAGCACTGATCAAATTATTCCTGCTCACCTACAATTTGGAGCAAAATATATCTTTTCTAAACAATTAATGATTTGTGGAGAAATAGAGAAAATATTAGATGGCAATACCGATTTTAAAACAGGACTAGAGTATGAAATTCTAGACTTTTTTTCTTTAAGAGGTGGGTTTAGCGTAAACTCATTTAAACAATATGCTGGTTTTGGTTTAAATTATCAAAAAATAGAACTGGATTTTGCCATTTCTTCTCATCCAGTATTAGGCTTTTCACCACAAATTTCGTTAGGATATGAATTCTAAGCGGAAATTTGCATTTATTTTGTCGTTAAGTTTGATTTTCACTAAATCTTATGCCCAGCAAACTAATGATCCTGTGATAGAGTATATCATGGAATCCATTGCGGAAAATCAAACTGAAGACTTTGATTATACGGAAATAGTTGACCGCCTGAACTATTACCGAAAGAATAAAATAAACCTCAATAAAACAACGATTGAGCAGCTTCAAGAGCTTTATTTCTTAAATCCTTTACAAATCAATGATCTAATTGACCATGTCGCTATTAATGGGAAGCTAATCAACACTTTAGAGTTGCAAAGTATCAATGGATTTGATTTAGAAACGATTAAGAATCTTTTATACTTTGCCGATATCAACTCTCCTACTGGTTTCGAGAATTTTTCTTTTAAAAGACTATTTAAAGATGGTAAAAATGATCTTTTGATCAGATACAACCGATATCTAGAACCTCAGTTTAGCTATTCTATTCCCGATAACTCTACTAAGTCTCGCTATTTAGGTACTCCTGAAAGAGTTTTTATGCGATATCGTTTCTCCTTTAGTAACAATATCCTATTTTCTTTGAATTTAGAGAAAGACCAAGGAGAAAAGTTTTGGAACAATACGAATAATCAAAAAGGACCAGATTTTGTATCCGCAAGTTTATTCATCAAAGACCTCAAAAACATAAAAAAACTAGCCATTGGCGATTACGCCTTACAATTTGGACAAGGTTTGACCCTTTGGAGCGGCTTAGGCTTTGGCAAGGGTGCTGATATTTTTACGGTTGCAAAGCAAGATTTGGGTTTAAGACCTTATACATCAGTAAATGAATTTTCCTTTTTTAGAGGTATTTCTACTCAAATTAATTTTGGTAGGTTTGATTTTACCCCTTTTATTTCTTTTAATAAATTAGATGCAGGCATTAGTTTAAATCCAATAACCAATGCTGAGGATATTTCATCTTTGCAACAAAGTGGCCTACACCGCACAACTAATGAGCTAAACAATAAAAGCAGAATTCATCAACAAGTTTTTGGAGGTAATTTACAATACAACTATAGAAAATTATCAATTGGTTTAACTGGATATCATTCTAAGTATAGTGAAAACTTTGCTCAGGGTACTTTGCTACATAATAAATTTAGTTTTGCAGGCAATCAGCTAGATAATGTTGGAATTAATTATAGTTACACCTATAAAAACACTTATTTTTTTGGTGAATTTGCAAATAGTTTAGGTAGCGGAATTGCATATATCAATGGCTTAATTAGCAGTTTATCCCCGTCTGTTTCTATGGTTTTGTTCCATCGAAATTACCAAAAAGATTATTATTCTTTTTATAATCAAGGAATTGGAGAAAGTAGTACTGCAGTAAATGAAAAAGGTTTTTATGGCGGCTTACAAATTAAACCAGACAGAAAGCTAGAAATTAATTTCTATGCCGATTTATTTAAGTTTCCGTGGTTAAAATTCCGAGTGGATGCACCTTCAACTGGCTATGATTTATTTAGTCAGCTAAATTTTACGCCCAATAAAACTACACGATTTAGTTTGCGGTATCAATTCCAAAATAAACAGCAGAATTCATCCAATTCAACCTCGGTAAATACTTTAGATTTTGTTAAAAAATCGAATTACAGAGCTGAGTTTCAATATCAAATTAGCAAAAGTTTCAGTTTAAGAAACCGGATTGAAATGGTACAATATCATGAGGAAAATACTTCAATTCGCTATGGTTATTTGGCTTATCAAGATATAAATTACAATCCATTAAGCGCTAAGATTTCAGGGAATATGCGTTTTGCATTATTTGATACCGATGATTTTGATACCAGAATTTACGCTTATGAAAACGACGTTTTATACGGTTTTTCTATTCCTGCTTTTCAAAATCAAGGATTTAGGTATTATGCCAATGTCCGTTATAATTTAAAAAGAGGAATCGATCTATGGATGAGATATAGTTACACGCAGTATAATAATCAAACTACAATTGGTTCGGGCTTAGATTTAATAGAAGGAAATCATCGCTCAGAAATAAAACTTCAAGTAAGACTTCAATTTTAATGATTGCTTATTATAAAACAGAAGTTCCATTTTTACGCTTGCTCCTATTCTTTATAAGCGGCATTTCTATTTCTATAATCTTTAATTTACTACCACAAAACATTTGGTTAGTTATTTGGGCTTCGCTTTTCATAACTTTAATAAGTTTTGCAATTCGCTTTAAGAATCAAAAAGTCTATCTCCACTCCCATTTTATGGGGATTCTAATTTATTTACAAATGATGATTTCTGGAATCATTTTATGTAATCAAAACAAACAAATTTATTGGAAATCACACTTCTCAAATCACCCAGCAGATGAATTAATTATCACCATTGACGAAGAACCTAGGATAAAAGGTGATATCGCTCGATTTAATGCCAATGTAATAGGTAATATTTCTGATGGCGTATTTAAGCCAACTAAAGGGAAGCTTTTGCTAGCCATGCGATTTGACACTACGAAAACGCTGAATCTAAATTATGGCGACGAATTGCTGATTAAAGCTAAATATAAAGCAACAGAACAGCCCTATAACCCAGCAGAGTTTAATTATAAACGATATCTATCTTTTAAGCAGATTTATCATCAAACGTTTATTAATCAAAAGCAAACTGCAAAAATTGATTCTAATAAGTGTAATCCCATCAAAGCTTTTGCTTTAAAATTCAGGTCACAACAAGTTGAAAAGTTTAAGATTTTCCTTCCTGATAAAGAGGCTCAAGCAGTTGCCTCAACGCTAATTTTAGGTTATAGAACAGATTTAAGTAAAGATATTTTAGATGCCTATTCTAAAACTGGGACTATGCATGTGCTTTCAGTTTCAGGGATGCATGTGGCTATTGTGGTTTTATTGTTAGATTTTTTGCTCTCTTTCATGAACAAGCATACCAAGTGGCGGATAATAAAATATATTTTAATGATTGTGCTGGTTTGGTTTTATTCTTTATTGGCAGGTCTAGCACCGTCTATAGAACGGTCTGCAATTATGATTACTTTCATTCTTGTAGCTAAAGCTTTTAATAGAAAAATTAATATTTTCAATGTTATTGCAATTGCAGCTTTAATTATCCTTATTGAAAATCCATTTAGTGTAACTGACGTTGGATTTCAACTTTCATTTATTGCTGTTTGTGGCTTAATATACTTACAGCCAAAAATTAGTATAATTTATCAACCACAAAATAAAATTTTACAATTCTGTTGGTCTTGTATATCAATATCAATTGCTGCTCAATTATCCACAGCACCAATAAGTTTATTTTATTTTCATCAATTCCCTGTTTACTTTATAATTAGTAATCTTTTTATAACACTTCCATCTATCCTTATGATGTATGTTGGAATTTCATTTCTGATACTAAGTTTCGTTAATCCGCTAGCAAAGTTATTGGGTTTTATCTTAAATGAAATTATCATATTTACTAATAAGGGACTAATAGTTATTGAACAAATAAACTATGCCAACATCACTCAAATATGGATGAGCTTGAGCGAAATTATCTTATTCTATTTAATTCTGATTTTAACCCTTAAATCCATTAAAGAAAAGCGCAATTTAAAATTCGCAATGATTACTTTTTGCTTATTGACCATTAGTAAAACTTACCATCATTTTCAAAGTTTGAAACAAAAGCAAGCCACGTTTTTTAGCCTCAGAAAAAATACTGCTGTTGCATTTATAAATGGTAGAAATGCATTCTTAATTTCGGATTTAAACCCAAATGAATACACCTATTTATTTTCCGTTAAACCTTATTTAGACAGTTGTCAGGTTAATCAAATTCAATTCTACAATCCGCATGAAAACAAGAATGAAAAATTATTTACTTTTGATGGTCGTCGGTTAAAAATCATACATCAAGAAGAAGAAAAAAATAATAGTCTAGATAAAGTTGATTGGTTAATGCTTAGTGGAGACCAGATTTATGATTTAACTACCATCTTAAATCAAAATAAATATGATGAGCTTTTTATTGATGGAAAAAACAGAGACTTTGTAATAAAAAATATGGAAAAGCAACTCATAAAACATAATCTAAACACCCATGTTTTAAAAAGAAATTTTGCCGTTGAACTAAAAACCTCTAAAGAATAGAATAAATATGTTGGTAGATTATCAGGTTTCAGAAAGAATAGCTTCTATTACCTTAAATAGGGCTGAAAAAAGAAATGCCTTAAATTCTGATGTTGTTAAAGAGCTTATCAAAGCTTTCGAAACAGCAGAACATGACGAACAAGTGAAAGTAATTATTTTGAAGGCAAACGGAGAAGTTTTTAGTGCTGGCGCTGATTTAGACTATCTTAAAAAACTTCAATTCAATTCATTTGAAGAGAACTTGGCAGATTCGGATTTGCTAAAAAGGTTATTTGAACAGATTTATCAACAACCAAAAATTGTAATTGCCCAAGTTGAAGGACATGCTATAGCAGGTGGCTGCGGAATAGCATCTGTTTGCGATTATATTTTTTCTGTACCGGATGCTAAATTTGGCTATACAGAAGTAAAAATAGGTTTTATACCCGCTATAGTTGCAATATTCTTAATCAGAAGAATTGGAGAAGGAAAAGCAAAAGAGCTTTTATTTAGTGGAGATTTAATAGATGCAGAAAAAGCACAAAACTTAGGTTTAATCAATTACATCATTGATGCTAGCAAAATAGCTGTTGAAGTAAAAACTTTTGCTTTAAAACTTTGCAAAAATACTTCAGCCCAATCAATTGCGTTAACTAAACAATTATTAAATAATGTACAAGATTTACCATTAGCGGAGGCGTTAGAGTTTGCATCAGAAATGAATGCGCATGCCCGCTCTACAGATGATTGTAAAAAAGGGATATCGGCCTTTTTAAACAAAACTAAAATTGAGTGGTAAATATTTATTTCTGTAACTTTTTAATCAAAAAAATATCTAACATATTAAACAAACAACGAAAACATGCTTAAAAATTTAAAACTAGGTCTTATTGCATTCATTTGTTTAGGATCATCTTTTGCAGCTTATGCGCAAAAATCAATTAAAGAAGGAACAATCACTTACGCAGTTGAATATAACCTACCTCCAGATCAACAATCTATGGCGGCAATGCTTCCTTCGGAATATAAAATTGAGTTTAAAGGAGAAATGAGCAGATTCAAAATGGATATGGGCATGTTTGCTACTTCGGTTATCTATAATGATGCAACCAAGGAAATGATGAGCTTAACTGAAGTTCCAATGCAAAACAAGAAGATTGCGGTTAAGATGGATAAAGATCAAACTAAGCAAATGCAAGATTTGCAAAACGGCGAGAAAGATTTTGAAATAACTACAACTGCTGAAACTAAAGACATAGCAGGTTATAAGTGTACAAAATATGTATTTAAGGATAAAATATCAGGAGAATCAATGGATGTTTGGGCAACTACTGATGTATCTATTCCTCAAAATAGTTTTTCATCTTCTTTAAAAGGATTAAAGGGCATTCCAGTTCAGTTTGAAAATAATGCTAGAGGCATGAAATCCAAATTGACTTTAAAAAATATTAAGGAAGAATCAATCACTGCAATTGATTTAACAATTCCTGATGGATATGAAACCATGACTTTTGAGGATATAATGGCGCAAATGGGCGGATAATAAAATCTTAATATTGGGTTTTAAAGACTTTTAATCTGTTAGCAATTTTCTAAATTGCGGCATGATTAAAAGTCTTCCTTTTTTACTGAGATTCTTCCTATTTTGGATGCTCTTTTTCTTTTTGAACAGGTTACTATTCGAAATTTGGTATTCTTTCTTCTCTACCTTCAGTACTGTAGAAATTCTTAAAACATTTTGGAATGGTGCCCGTATGGATGCCTCTATGACAGGTTATATCTGTGTTTTACCATTTCTTTATTACTTAATCTATTGGATTTTTCCAACTATTAAATTTAGAAGCGCAATTGTAAAGTATTATAGCATTATCTTAATTGTGATTACCTCGCTTTTTACATTGATAGATATCAATATTTACCGTGAATGGGGAACCAAATTTAATTATAAAGCGATTGAATTTTTCTTAACGAGTATTAATAATGCTGTAGCATCCAGTTCCTCTTCACCTATAATTTTAAGCTTTATAAGTGTTGGATTACTCATTTTTATAGGTGTATTTTTATATCACAAAATAGTTAAAGTACCTGTCTTAAAGCACTCTAAAAAATCAAATTATATATTAAAAATCACAGTTGCAATTTTATTGTTGGGTTTAAACTTCCTGGTGATTCGTGGTGGTTGGGGTATTGCACCAATGAACCCAAGTAAGGTTTATTTTAGTCAAAAACATGAGCTTAATTTGGCTTCAATGAATACCAATTGGTTTTTGATGTCTGATATCCTAGCTAACAAAAAGAACAATAAAAATCTTTACAAATACTTCCCAGTAGAAAGGGCTTTTGCCATAAAAGATAGTTTGATTAGCAGCGGAGTTGTAAAAGATGCTACTACTAACATTTTGAATAACGATAGGCCAAATGTGGTTTTCATTATTATGGAGAGCTTTACAGCTGATGTTGTGGAAGAATTAGGTGGAGAAAAGGGAGTTACGCCACATTTCAGCAAGCTAATCAAAGAAGGTTTGCTTTTTAAAAGTATTTATTCCGCATCAGATAGAACAGATAAAGGAATTGTTGCTGTTTTGAGTGGTTTTCCGTCTCAGGCCATAAAGACCATTATCAAGGAAAACGACAAGCAGGAAAAGCTTCCAAGCGTACCCACTGAGTTAAGTAAATTAGGTTATCAAACCTCATTTGTTTATGGTGGCGATTTAGACTTCTCAAACTTTAGGTCTTATATCTTGAGCCATCAAACCAAAAAAATAATTGACGCTGCTAATTTTAATACCACAGAAAAATACACCAAATGGGGTTATGCAGATAATTTGACTTTTGACGAAAGTTTAAAGTGGTTAAAGAATGAAAAAACACCGTTCTTTCAAACTATACTAACTTTAACCAATCATGAGCCTTTTTATTTGGCAACACCCTATAAATTTGGGCAAAACAGCAATTCAAATAAGTTTAGAAGTACCAGTTATTTCACCGATGAAGCCTTATTCAACTTTTTTAAAGCAGCTAAAAAACAAGCTTGGTATCAAAACACTCTATTTGTTATTGTTGCAGATCATGGTCACCGTGAGCCTAAGGAAATCAATGATATAGATAATCCAGCTCGTTATCATATCCCACTTTTGCTTTTAGGAGGTGCTTTAAAGGAACAATATCAAGGTCAAGCCATTGATAAAATTGGTGCACAAATAGACATTGCCTCTTTGGTATTAAATCAACTTCATGTTACAGATACAGCTTTTCATTATAGTAAAAACTTATTGAATCCTACCGTAAAAGGTTTTTC
>JBKJLB010000068.1:0-7163 GCA_046597075.1 Pelobium sp. | reverse complement strand
ATCATTGGCTAATAATAAAGAGTTAAAATTAAATCCTGATAAAGTAAATGTCAATGGTGGGGCAGTTTCCCTTGGGCATCCACTAGGATCATCAGGTGCAAGAATTATTGTGACTTTAATCAACGTTTTACAACAAAATAATGGCAAATTTGGTGTTGCCGGCATTTGTAATGGTGGCGGTGGTGCCAGTGCAATTGTTATCGAAAATATGCGTTAATTCATTTAATGAAAAAGACTTTCTTTTTTCTGATAATCATTTTTGCCTTTTTTAATGCTTTAGGGCAAGATAAATTGGCTATTTACGAAGATTCTTTGAAAAATTTGGGAACAGTTTTCACAAACGACACAATAGAAGCTAATCGGCTAAAAGCTAATTACACTTTTATTCAAACCCTAGTTACCGCATTAAAGGAAAAAAATTCTTATAGCTACCCGTTTTCAAATTTGAGTTCATTTGTTTCCATCAAAAAATCTGACGATAATAAATTCAGAATTATTACCTGGTTTACCTTAAGTGATGAAGGTGCTTGTAGGTTCTATGGCGCAATCCAAATGAATAATCCTCAAAAATTAGAGCTATATCCTTTAGTTGATAATTCACAAAACCTAAAGTTAGCTACTTCTTTAACCGATAGTACATTAAAAACTAACCAGTGGTTGGGTGCGGTTTATTACCACATGATTCCGGTAACAAATATTAAAGAACCTTATTATATTTTATTTGGATGGAAGGGTAAATCATCAGAAACCAACAGCAAAGTAATTGAAACTTTAAGTTTTATTAACGGTAAACCCGAGTTTGGCAAGGCTGTACTTCAAAATCAACCGAAATCTAACGTTTTCTATAAAAGAATTATTTTTGATTACACCAAAGAAGCTTCTATGCTACTAAGGTACGATAAAGAAGAAAACATGATTATTTTTGATCATTTAGTGCCTTTAAATGAAGATAAAGGCCCTTTAAGCATTTATGCTCCAGACCTATCATATGATGGATTAAAGTTTAAATCTGGTAAGTGGTATTATTCAGAAAATATTAAGGTAAAAAATCTTCCCATCGAAGAAGACGACTTTTTTATAGACCCTGCAAAAGATGTTCAAAATACCAATTCAGTCATTAAGGAACAATAAAATATGGAAACATTATCTCAATATTCCGAATTGTTTTAAAAAAAATATTTATACTTGACTTTTAGGTCAATTTTAAATTTAACAATTAATCAATAAACCCCCTTTATGGAAAATAGAAAAGAACTGTTTGGTCATCCAGTTGGATTGTACATTTTATTTTTCACAGAATTGTGGGAGCGCTTTAGCTACTACGGTATGCGAGCAATATTGGTTTTGTTCTTAGTTGCATCATCTGCTGGCGATAACCCAGGTTTTGGATGGACAAAAGTGGAAGCTTTATCACTCTACGGAATTTATACAGCACTGGTATATATCGCATCAATCCCTGGTGGAATAATTGCTGATAAATGGCTTGGGCAAAAGAAAACCGTGATCCTTGGTGGTTGGTTATTGGTTGTGGGTCATAGTATTTTAGCCGTTCAAGCAGAATGGGCTTTTTACGCTGGTATTTCATTTATTATTGCAGGTGTTGGTTGTTTAAAACCAAACATATCTACCATGGTAGGTGGTTTATACCCAGTTGGTGACGATAGAAGAGACAAAGGCTTTACTATTTTTTATATTGGAATAAACATTGGTGCTTTTTTAGCAGGCTTACTAGTAGGCTCGGTTGCTATTAATTATGGTTGGCATTTTGGTTTTGGTTTAGCGGGAATTGGAATGGCTTTAGGCCAAGTAGGGTTTATATTTGGATTGAAATATCTAAAAGGAATTGGAGAAGCCACAAAGGCTTTGCCCGAGGCAGAAAGATTAGCTATTAATAAGCCTTTAACTAAAATCGAAAAAGACAGAATGATTGTGATGTTCATTTCTTTCTTAATGATTATCGTTTTCTGGGGTGCTTTTGAACAAGCTGGTGGTTTAATGAATTTATATGCTAGTGAAAAAACCAATAGAATGGTTGAATTCTTAAACTTCGAAGTTCCTGCACCATGGTTTCAATCAGTTAATTCATTCTTTATCATGTTCTTAGGATCAGCCATTGCAGGATTCTGGTACACTAGAAAGAAAAAAAGAAAAGAAGCTTCATCCATTTTCAAGATGGCTATTGGTATCATTATTATGGGTTGGGGATTTCTATTTATGAGTGCTGCTTCAATGCAGTTCGAAGCAAATGGATCATCAGCTATGTATTGGTTAATCTTAGCTTATTTATTCCACACTATTGGCGAGTTAAGTGCCTCGCCAGTTGCGCTTTCATATGTTACTAAATTGGCTCCTATGAAATACGCTTCATTAATGATGGGCGCTTATTTTGCAGCTACTGGAATGGGAAATTATGTAGCTGGATGGGTTGGAGAATGGTCGCAAAGTGCGGGTGAATTAGAAATTTTTACTGGAATCGCTATATTTTGCACTTTATTTGGAGTTTTAATTCTTCTTTGTCTTAAACCTTTAAAAAGACTGGCACACGGAGCAGAGGATTTCTCTGAGGATACCATGAGCGGATTAAAAAATACCGAACAAATAGAAACTGCTTAACAAAGCAAAAAATAAACATGCTAGGGAGAAATGAATTTCATTTCTCCCTTTTTTGTGAAAATTGAAATAATTTTCATTAATTATTTATCTTTGATATTCATCTAATTCAATCAATAAAAGTGTCCGACAGCTTAGTCATTATCCCAACTTATAACGAGAAGGAAAATATAGAAAAGATCATTAGAAAAGTCTTTTCACTGTCGCATGCATTTAACATTTTAATCGTTGATGATGGTTCTCCAGATGGGACGGCACAGATTGTTAAAAGTATGCAATCTGAATTTCCCAAAATGCTTTTTATTGAAGAAAGGCATGGAAAACAAGGTTTGGGAACAGCATATATTCACGGGTTTAAGTGGGCAATAAAAAATGATTATGATTATATTTTTGAAATGGATGCCGACTTTTCACACAACCCTGAGGATTTAATTAAATTAAGGCAAGCTTGTATTGATGGCGCTAACCTTACTATTGGATCTAGATATATTAAAGGAGTAAATGTAGTAAATTGGCCAATGGGCAGGGTGCTGATGTCTTATTTTGCATCTGTTTATGTTCGTATTATTACCGGGATTGATATTCAAGATGCAACAGCTGGTTTCAAATGCTACCAGCGAAAAGTGTTAGAAACCATCGTTTTCGATAAAATCAAATTTGTAGGTTATGCGTTTCAAATAGAAATGAAATTCACTGCTATTAAACACGGCTTTAAAGTGATTGAAATCCCAATTATCTTTACAGACAGAACCGAAGGAACTTCCAAAATGAGTACTCGTATTTTTAGAGAAGCCTTTTTAGGTGTAATACAGTTAAAAATAGGTAGTTGGTTTAGAAAATATGAGCAAATAGCTTAACACTGTTCTTTTGTGGATAAATAATAGCCTACAATCATTTCTACAAATCCTTATCTTCATCCCATGAATGAAAATCTTGATCCAAACGCCGAACGCTTAAACTCTACCGATAAAGAGATTGAGAAAGTATTGCGTCCGCAGGAGTTTGAGGATTTTACCGGACAAGAAAAAATATTAGAGAACCTTAGAATTTTTGTTCAGGCAGCAAGATTAAGAGGAGAAGCTTTAGATCATGTGCTTTTACATGGCCCTCCAGGATTGGGAAAGACGACGCTTTCTCACATCATTGCCAATGAAATGGGTGTGGGTATTAAAATTACCAGTGGCCCAGTTTTAGATAAACCAGGTGATTTAGCAGGTTTGTTAACCAACTTAGAGCAAGGTGATATTTTATTTATTGATGAGATTCATCGTTTAAGTCCTTTGGTTGAAGAATAATTATACTCAGCAATGGAGGATTTTAAGATAGACATTATGCTGGAAAGTGGGCCAAATGCCCGTTCTGTACAGATAACCTTAAATCCATTTACATTAGTTGGCGCCACTACGCGTTCTGGTTTATTAACATCACCTTTAAGGGCAAGATTTGGAATTAATTCTCGTTTACAATATTATGATGCAAAATTGTTAACCACCATTGTATTGCGTTCGGCACAAATATTAAAAACTCCAATCACTGATGAAGGTGCTTTTGAAATTGCCCGAAGAAGTAGAGGCACACCACGTATTGCTAACGCTTTATTAAGAAGAACACGCGATTTTGCTCAAATCAAAGGAAATGGAGAAATTGAAACTGAAATTGCCCGTTATGCGTTAAACGCTTTAAACGTTGACGAACATGGCTTAGACGAAATGGATAACAAAATTTTATCTACCATTATTGATAAATTTAAAGGCGGACCAGTTGGGTTGAAAACAATTGCTACCGCAGTTGGTGAAGACGAAGGAACCATTGAAGAAGTTTATGAACCTTTTTTAATTCAAGAAGGTTATTTAATGAGAACTTCGAGAGGTCGTGAGGCCACAGAAGCTGCATACCTACATTTGGGAAAATTAAAACTAGGTGGCAGTGGAACACTTTTTTAAATTAAACATACTACCATAATTACGCTATGAATACACACAATTTCGACGTTGATATCGTCATCCCTTCATCCAATCAAAAAGTTAAAATAAATAAAGATCATATTCAAGTTAACAATACCAGCATCGCCTGTAAAAATGTAAAAGCGATTAGATATGGTGTTTCTTTAATTGGAAGTACAAAAAAACCTCAGCGAAAAGAATATAATATTGATGTTTTGGATCATAATGATAAAACAATCAGTATTAAGTTTAATTCCAATAAAGTTGAGGAGCTTTTAGAAGAAGACCATACTTATTATTACGTCATGTCTGGTGTTTGGCAGTACGTGAAAAAATATTTAGTGAATCATTATATCGAAATCTTAAACGAAAAGCATGAATTCGAAATCGGCGGAGCGAAAGTTAATCACCAAGGATTTATGATGACCTATACTTCAGGTTTCTTGTTTTGGAAGAAAACGAAAACCGAATTAGTTCCCTGGAATGACCTGAAATACTATCTTAAAAAAGGCATTTTACATATCGAATCGATCAGCGAGCAGCGTAAAAATATTTCATTAAGCATACATTACGATTGGAATGCCGTGGTTTTAAATACCATGATGCATTATTTGTGGCAAGAACATCGAAAAGAGAAATTAGCCAGAGGCGAAAAAATATAATCATCAAAAGAGCTCCGATTGATTCGGAGCTCTTTTTTGTTTAACCACAAATTCATTACAATCTACATCAATCTATTAAAGAAAGATTCCATAATTTTATAGAAATAGATTATCAATCATGGATCAAAAAATAATTAACCTTTATGATGAATTTACACATTCATCTACAATGGATAGAAAAGGATTTTTATCTCGTTTGGCAAAATTAACAGGTGGAATGGCTGTAGCGCTTACTGTTTTACCTTTGTTAGAAAACAACTACGCAAATGCCAGCACCATTATTAACCCTAATATTGAAACTAAAGACATTTCTTTCCCAGTAAAAAACGGAGAAATGAAAGGATTTTTAGCGCAACCTAAAGGCGGGAAAAACCTGGGAACGGTTCTAGTGATTCATGAAAACAGGGGATTAAATCCACATATTAAAGATGTTGCGACCAGAGTTGCAGAGGCTGGATACATTGCTTTAGCGGCAGATGCTTTATCTCCTTTTGGTGGAACGCCAGCAAACGAAGATGAAGCAAGACCACTATTTGGTAAATTAGATGCTGGACAAAATCTACAAAACTTTTTAGACAGCTTAAGCTATTTAAGAACGCTTAAAAACGGAAACGGAAAAACGGCTTGTGTTGGTTTTTGTTGGGGCGGTGGAATGGCTAATGATTTAGCGGTAAACGACCCAAAATTGAAAGCAGCAGTCGCCTATTATGGTCGCCAGCCAAAAGTAGAGGATGTGACTAAAATAAAAGCAAAAATGCTTTTACAATATGGCGGTTTAGATGAGCGGATTAATGCGGGTATTCCTGCCTATAAGACAGCTTTAGAAAGTAACCATATCAAACATGATATTTTTGTTTACGAAGGTGTAAATCACGCTTTTAATAATGATACTTCTCCAACTCGTTACAATGCTGAAGCAGCCCAATTAGCTTGGAAACGCACTTTAAGCCTATTTAATGAAACCATAAAGTCTTAAATAAATTTATTCAAAAAGCTATCTTTGTAACAAATGCCTTTTAACAAAGCTAGTTACACTAATTTAATAAAAGCTGAAGCAGAACGCCTCGGCTTTTGTTTTTGTGGGATTGCCAAAGCAGATTTTTTAGAACAAGAAGCTCCAAAGCTAGAAAGCTGGTTGAAAAATAATTATAACGGCAAAATGGATTATATGAACAACCATTTTGACAAGCGTTTAGACCCACGATTACTGGTAGCCGATGCCAAAACAGTTATTTCTGTTGCCTTAAATTATTATACTGAAGCAAAGCAAGAAGACGAAACAGCTCCAAAAATTTCTAAATATGCTTATGGGGCAGACTATCATTTTGCATTAAAAGACAAGTTAAAATCAATACTCATTTTTATTCAAGAAAATATTGGCGAGGTAAACGGTAGAGCTTTTGTCGACTCGGCCCCTGTTTTAGATAAAGTTTGGGCTCAAAAAGCAGGCTTCGGTTGGATAGGAAAACACAGCAACCTAATTGCAAAACAAACTGGTTCTTTTTTCTTTTTAGGTGAATTGATTTTAGATTTAGATTTAACACCAGACGAGCCTTTTTTGACCGACCATTGTGGAGATTGCACTCGTTGTATTGACGCCTGCCCAACAGAAGCTATTGTTTCTCCTTATGTTGTAGATGGTAGTAAATGTATTTCTTACCTCACCATCGAGTTAAAAGAACAAATCCCGCAAGAATTTAAAGGTAAAATGGACAATTGGATATTTGGTTGCGATGTTTGCCAAGATGTTTGCCCTTGGAACCGTTTCGCTGTTCCTCATCAAGAAAAGGCATTTGAGCCACATCCAGATTTACTCCAACTCAAAAAAGCGGATTGGGAAGAAATTACCGAAGATGTTTTTAAAGATTTATTTAAAAACTCGGCTGTAAAACGGGCTAAATTTGAGGGCTTGAGAAGAAATATTGGGTTTTTGAAAATCTAAGTGATC
>JBKJLB010000003.1:0-5063 GCA_046597075.1 Pelobium sp. | reverse complement strand
CCGCAGTGTAGCGAGGACTTGCAATGTAAAGCCAGACTATCTTAACCTCTAGAGCGCCAAACCTTCCTTTTCAAAATATTAAAATTTTATATCTTTGCACCTCATTTCACACTGTTTACAGCAGTATCAATGAACAATGAAAGTATACCAAACACTCCTATATTATTGCTATAGCCACATCCAGGATGGGGAGCAATACACTAAAAGTCACTTAAAATTTTGTAAATCTTTAGGGCTAACTGGGCGCATTATTATTGCGGACGAAGGTATTAACGGTACCGTTTCTGGCACCAAAGAAGCTTGCAAAGCCTATATGGATTACATTTATGCGGATGGCCGTTTTAATGCTACCGAATTTAAAATAGATGAGGTAGATAAGCCTTCGTTTATTAAAATACACTGCCGTTACAAAACGGAGATTGTTTATTCTGGTTTAAAAGATCCTTCTTTTATTGACCCTACTAAGCAAACAGGTAAACATTTGGAGCCAGCTGAATTTGCTGAAATGATTGACCGTGATGATGTGGTGGTATTGGACGTTCGCTCTAATTATGAGCACAGAATGGGGAAGTTTAAAAATGCGGTAACTTTAGATATTGAGAATTTTAGGGATTTCCCTTCTATGATTAATGAACTGGCGCAATACAAAGATAAAAAAGTGCTGACTTATTGTACCGGTGGAATTAAGTGTGAAAAAGCATCTGCATTATTATTGAAGGAAGGTTTTAAAGATGTTTATCAATTACATGGAGGCATTATCAAATACGGAAAAGAAGCAGGCGGAAAAGATTTTGAAGGCAAATGTTATGTTTTTGATAACCGTTTATCAGTTGATGTAAATAAGGTGAATCCGAAAGTAATCTCCACTTGCGGCAACTGTGGAAAAACTACCACCAAGATGATTAATTGTGCTAACCCAGAATGTAATTTGCATTTCAACCAATGTAATGAATGTGGTGAGGAATTAGATGGCGCTTGTTCTATCGCTTGTCAAGAGCATCCGCGTAAGCGCCCTTATGACGGAACGGGATATTATGTGAAAATTCCGCAACCAGTTGCTGTGAAGTAGATTCTCTATCCCCTTAAGTTTCTTCTCTCAAAATCTCCAATGGTGGTCTGTTTAATACTTTCCGACTGCTAAAAACTCCTGTAATTGCTACCAATAATGTAATGATTACAAATAGAAGTAAGATGGGTAAGATGGAAGGCGAAAACGCACTTTCAAAACTAAATTGAGCTAATGCCCAGCTTCCTGCTAAGGCTAGAATTAAACCTGTACCACTGGCAATTGCTCCCAGAAATAGATATTCTAAGGCATTAATGGTAAGTATTTGTTTTCTACTTGCGCCTAGTGTTCTCAAAAGTATACTTTCTTTTAATCTTTGATTTTTACTGGTGAGAACTGATGCAATTAAAACTATCCAACCGGTAGCCATACTAAATGCCGCCATAAAACGAATCACAAATCCGATTTTGGAAAGCAATTCATCTAATACTTTTAATATTAATCCTAAGTCAATCATCGAAACATTAGGGAAAGTACGCACTACAGCTCCTTGATATTTTGCAGAAACTTGTTGGTTGGGTACATGCGTCATCAGTACATGAAACTGTGGTGCATCCTCTAACACTCCGGTTGGAAAAACTATGCGGAAGTTAGTTTGCATTCTATTCCAATTGACAGACCTAAAACTACCTACTACAGTTGAAATTGGTACTCCCTGCACATCAAAAGTTATTTTATCTCCAATTTTGACCCCAATTCTACTCGCATAATTCTCCTCAATGGAAACAAAAATTGGGTCGCTAGGTTTAACAACTTTCCCTTCCCATTTCCCTTTGGTAATTTTTTCGGCCGACGTTAAAGTGTCTTGAAAAGTTACCCTTAATTCGCCACGAAAAGCGCTTTGTGAGGGTCCGCTTCTTTCTGGTTTTTCTTTTTTTGCATTGGTCAAACTATCGGCTTTTGCCAAATCTTCTGCTGATTTACCATTTATAGAAGACATCCTCACAGTAACTATGGGAACTTGTGCCATTACTGGTAGATTATATTGTTTTGTAAGTTTCGCAATGCCTTCTTCTTGGCTACTTTGGATATCAAATAAAACCATATTGGGTTGATTTTCACTGGACGATAAGGTCACGGATTTAATCAATATACCTTGAATAAAAAATAACGTACCAATAAATGCAGTAGATAAACCAATAGATACGGTTAACATTAAGGTTTGATTTTGAGGCCGATAAAGATTTGCAAATCCTTGTCGCCATAAATAGCCCATTGAGCTTGGTATTGATTTTCTGACCAACCACATCAATAACCTAGAAATTGCAAAGAGCAATAGGAAGGCGATTACAATACTTCCGGTAAAGGCAACAGCCTGTGTCCAGCGGTTCATTTGCAAATAAGTAAACCCAAATACAAATAAGACAATCAGTCCGTAAACTAACCATTTCAAGGGGTCAATCGAATTTTTAGGCGCTTCGTAAGAGGATCTTAAAGCATTTAATGGGGATATTTTGCGAACACTCAATAATGAAGGTAAAGCAAATAATACAGAGATGATGACGCCTAAACTTATGCCTTGTAAAATAGCAGGCCAAGAAAGCTGAATGGTTATCTCGACAGGTAAAAAATCTTTAAGTACTGCAGGAAGTATAAATTGAACGGCGGTTCCCAGAGCTGTTCCTAAGATGGCGCCAATCAATCCTAAAAAGAAAATTTGAACTAAATAAATTAGAAAAGCATCTTTTGCTTTTACACCTAAACAACGTAGCGTAGCGATAGAGCTTAACTTCTCTTTTACGTAAACGTTAATGGCGCTACCTACACCAATACAACCCAATAGCAAGGCTATAAAACCCGCTAAAGCCAAAAAGCGACTTAAATCTCTAAAAGAGCGACCAGTATTTTCTTTAGTTGATGCTATAGTTTCGATACCATAATCTGCTTTTTCTAATCGGGGTTCTATTTTTTTGACTAGCTGATCGATTACCGAAGCGTTATTGAACTTATAATAATATTTATATTGAATACGGCTACCAATTTTGGTGAGTTCGGTGGCTTCCAAATATTTTAGAGGAATATAGACTACAGGAGCAACGGAAGAAGTGATACCCGTTTGCCCCGGGACTTCCTCTAGCGCACCTTCAATTTTAAAGTTAAGCGCCCCTATTTTTATGGAGTCGCCAACATTTGCATCATATTGCAACATCAAGGTTTTATCAACCAAAGCCATTCGGCCTTTTTGGAAATCTTTGCCCGCATTTGTTGGTTTAGTTTGCAGCGTTCCATAGTACGGATATTTACCTTCTAAGGCCCTAACCTGCACCAAACGGCTTCCTTCATTTTTCACAAAATAAATCATAGATGCAAAGCTTCTTTCTGTACTTCGCTCATTGCCCAAAGTATCCAACATAGTTTGCATTTCTTTTTCTGGCGCTTTACGGCTATCCAAAATTAAATCTGCACCAGCTAAAGATTTGGCCTGGTTATCAATATCTTTTTCTAAATTATCTCTGAAAGAATAAACGGCTACCAAAGCGGCTATTCCTAAAACTATTGAGGAAATAAAAAGCAATAAGCGAGATCTGTTTTTGCGGCTATCCCGCCAAGCCATCTTTAAAATCCAGTTGAAACTGACTCTATTATTTTGATTGGGCATTTATAGGTATTTAAAGCTTACGCTATTTGGGTATCAACAACTAATTCATCACTAATTAATTCACCACCCTTTAATTTAATAATTCGGTTTGTTCTTGATGCCAATTCCAAATCATGAGTGACAATGACCAGTGTTGTACCTGCTTCGGCGTTTAAATCAAACAGTAATTTTTCTATTTTGATACTGGTTTCTCCGTCTAAATTGCCAGTAGGTTCATCGGCAAATAAAATAGCAGGACGATTAGAAAATGCCCTGGCTAAAGAAACACGTTGCTGCTCGCCACCAGAAAGCTGTATAGGATAATGATGTGAACGGTCAGCTAATCCTACTTTATCTAACAGTTCTAAAGCCGCATTTCTAACATTTTTTTCTCCTCTTAGCTCCATGGGTACCATTACATTTTCTAAAGCTGTTAGGGTAGGCATTAACTGAAAATTTTGAAAAATGAAACCTATATTTTGATTTCTAGCCGCAGCCAATTCATCTTCATTTAAATTATTGAGGTTAATACCGTTTAAAACCACTTCACCCGAGCTTGCTTTATCTAAGCCAGCACATAAACCTAATAAAGTAGTTTTACCACTGCCTGATGGACCTGTAATGGCAATGGAGGATCCTTTATTTACTATGAAATTAACATCCTTTAAAACCGCTAAAGATTTTCCAGCACTCTTATAGACTTTGCCTACGTTTTTTATTTCAAGAATAGCTTGATCTTGCATGGTGTAGATTTGAGATTAATACTAAATGAATAAACATAACCATAAAATATCTGTTAAATTTATCGTCTTAACAGTTTAAACAGATTTTAGATTTATTTTTACATATATATGTTACGTATTCCATCAGTACTTCTAATTATTTTATTGTTTTTAGCTGCTTGCGGTAATAGCAATAAACCAGCAACGGAGCAACAAGCAAAGGATAGTTTATCTCAACTGTCAGAAGTTGCTCAACAAAATATTCTATTTTTTGGAACAAGCTTGACAGCTGGTTATGGTTTGGATGATCCGTCTCAGGCTTACCCTGCGCTCATTCAAAATAAAATTGACTCTTTGAATTTACCCTATCATGTTGTTAATGGGGGTTTGAGCGGAGAAACATCTGCTGGTGGTTTAGGTCGTATCGATTGGATTTTGAAGCAACCAGTCTCTATTTTTATTTTAGAATTAGGAGCTAATGATGGCTTAAGAGGAATATCTGTAGATGAAACCATAGCTAATTTGCAAGCTATTATTGATAAGGTTAAAGCTAAATATCCGGATGCTAAATTGGTGATGGAAGGGATGCAGATGCCACCAAATATGGGCGAGAAATACACAAGCGATTTCAAGGAATTATTTAGCGATTTAGCAAAAAAGAATGATATGCTGTTTGTTCCGTTTTTACTTGAAGGAG
>JBKJLB010000022.1:0-2956 GCA_046597075.1 Pelobium sp. | reverse complement strand
TCCGCTTTTCTAAAAAACAGTAATAAAAAAAGCCTTCCTATATTACTGGAAGGCTTTAGAATATTTATAGCCTATTTATAAATCGCTTACTTCATCAATGTTTTTTTGAATGTATTCAATTTGGTTTTGTAGTTCAGCTTTTAAAGCAGCGTCAGCTTTTTCTAATTGCGTTTTCTTATTGTTTAATATATTTGTAAGCATCACTTTCATATACTTATCAATACCGTAAGCTTTGTATCGCACTGCTAAACCTTTTAACTCGTCAACACCTTGTTTAACATAAGCAGTATTTTCTATTTTCATAAGCATGCTTAGGTAATTAGCTAGGTTTTCTAGTTTAGATTGTACCTCCATATCAGAAAAAGCTTTCTGAACAAAAGGAAAATCTATTTCGTTTCCATTTGCGATGTATACTTTCATTATAGATTCGGCCAAATCACCTTTAGTTTCGCTACTTGCTAAAGCTTTAGACAAAGTATAAGCTTGATTTTTATCTATTCCATTGATTCCGTTTAAAGCAGCACCTGAAATTGCAAAAGATTGATTTTTTATCCCTTCTTGAAAAAGCGGCATGTAAGTTTTATCATTAAGGGAGGCTAAAGATTCAATAGCTGACGCTCTTACTAATGTATTTTTATCGGTTTTTGCCAATGAAATAACTGTTTGGATTGCTGGTTTACCTAAATCTGGATCGTCTAATTTTATTGCGTTTATTGCTTTTATTCTCAATTCGTAATAAGGGTCTAATAAAGAAACAAGTAGTAATTGTTGAGCAATGGGCTCTTTTATGTTTTTAATTGCAGCATTCATAGCCTCTAAACGGTCTACATATAACCCAGCTTTTTTGTATTGATAGGCGAATTGATCCATATTTTTATTATCTGTTTTACTAACTAATAAAATTTTGTCAGCATCAACATTTATTAAATCTGGCTTGGAAGTCAATTGATAACAAATAGAATCTGTTCGGTTAGTCATCCAATACTGATTACTTTGTTTTTTGCCATTTGCGTACACATCAATTTTCATCGGTAAAATGAAGACACTATCTTTTTGGGTTTGATTAAAATAAATAGTTTCCGTTTTCAAAACCTCATCCCATTTGTAATTGATAGTTAAATTCGGGTTTCCTGCCCCATAATACCACTGATTAAAAAACCAATTTAAATCTTTACCGCTTGCTTGTTCTAATGCTAATCGTACTTGTTGTGCTTCTCCATTACCTAAAGCGTTTTGTGTCAAATAAATATTTAGACCTTTAAAGAAAACATCTTCACCTAAATAATTACGCAGCATATTTAGTATACGTCCACCTTTTTGATAAGAAACCACATCAAAAACATCTTCTTTATCATTATAATTGAAACGAATTAGGGTTTTTGCTTTTGCATCAGGAGAATTTAAATATGCTTGCATTGCAGAATAATTATGGGCATCGCCAGCATCCTGTCCCTCTGCATATTCGGTCCACATGGTTTCGCTAAAGTCAGCAAATGATTCATTAACAGAGAGATTACTCCAACTTTCTGCCGTCACATAATCACCAAACCATTGGTGAAATAGCTCATGAGCAATTGTCAATTCACCATCACCTCTACCATCTATCATTTCACGTGGAGTTTGTTGTACATAATCTCCATGTAAAGTAGCAGTTGTATTTTCCATGGCACCGCTAACATAATCTCTAACTACAATTTGTGCATATTTATTCCATGGATAATCTATCCCCAGTTTTTTGGAAAAGAAATCTATCATAGCTGGTGTTTTACCAAAAATTTCTTTTGCGTAAGGTGCGTAAGCTGGTTCTAAATAATAATCTACTGGCGTATTTTTCCATTTATCATGATAGATTTTAAAATCTCCAACAGCCATCATAAACAAATAAGGCGAATGTGGTTTATCCATTTTCCAAGTATCAGAACGGGTACCATCACTATTTTTCTTTTGATTAATTAAAGCCCCATTCGAAAGTGTTACGTATTTTGAAGGAACTGTCATGGTAATTTCTTCAGTCGTTTTTTGATTCGGATGATCAATGGTTGGAAACCAAGCGGACGAACCTGTTGTCTCCCCTTGTGTCCAAATTTGGACTGGCTTTCCTTTTATGGCACTATCAGGATTGATAAAGTATAATCCTTTCGCATCGTTGATTGCAGCACTTCCTTTAACTTTTAGCTCGTTTGGTTTAGCAGTGTAATCAATATATACAGTATAGTTCTCACCAGCTTTATAGGTTTTATCTAGATTGATTTTTAGCTCTAGGCTATCATAGCTGTATTTTAGTGGGATATTCTTAGTTCCAACAACTAAGGCAACAGTTTTAATATCCATTCCTTTTGCATCGAGTGTTAAGGAATCTGTTGGGTAAGCATAGGGCTTTAAGGTTACCCATTCTTTACCATATAAATATTGTTTTGCGTAGTCAAATTTTACATCTAATTTAGTGTGAACTAGCGCATTAATTTTTGTTGATGTGGCTCTGTAAATTTTTAAAGCGTTATTATCATCATCGACTTTTTGTTGTGCAATGCTTTGTAGGCTAGCAAAAAATAGAGCTATTAAAAGGATTTTTGAATTCAGAATAATTTTCATAAATTTTAGATTTTTATTGTTTGTATATAAGTCCGCTTTTCATTACAAATATTACATTTTGTAATAAAGAAATATTTTTGATGGGGTCGCCTTCTACAGCTATAATATCTGCTATTTTACCTTTTTCAATACTCCCACTGATAGCGGTAATTCCTAATAAATCTGCTGCATTTTTTGTTGCAGATTGTAGGGCTTCCATTGGCGGCATACCTACCTCTGTCATGTAAACAAATTCCTTAGCGTTTTTTCCATGAGCATAAACACCCGCATCTGTACCGAAAGCTATTTTAACACCTGCTTTATACGCTCTTGCAAAAGTACCTTGAATAAGAGGTCCAATTTCACTCGCTTTTTTAGCGATTAC
>JBKJLB010000399.1:0-4056 GCA_046597075.1 Pelobium sp. | reverse complement strand
TCTGGTTATTTAACTAAAAACATCTCTTCCATAAAACTTATTGAAGCTATAAAAGAAACTTTTGAAGGTGGTGCATCCATGAGCAGCAGTATTGCAAGGATTGTTGTTAACTCGTTTCAAAAAAATCAAAACAGTCCGCTATCTAAAAGAGAAACACAAATTTTAGAACTAATTAGCGAAGGTAAAAGTAGAAGTCAGATTGCCGAGCAGCTTTTTATTGATATGGAAACTGTTAAATCACACTTCAAAAATATTTACACTAAATTAAATGTAAATTCAAAGTCAGAAGCTTTAGAGATTGCTAAGAAAAATAGGTTGATATAAAGAATTGATCATTGAAATATTATAACGTTGATATAAAACTAAAATACTAATAATTTGAATAAAAAAAGAGGCTGTCCTTTTGTGACAGCCTCTAAAGTTTTTGATAAATTAATTAATTACCAATAACTGGAATAGCAGGATTTAATGGGGTATTGAAATCTAGTTCATTTTTAGGAACATCCCAATAGCTTAGATAATTATAATTTATAGTTGCATTATTATCTACAACACCATTTGGACCAATTACAACTGCGCCAGTTCTACCACCGCCATTTGCAACAGGTTTAATCACTCCCCATCTCCTAGCATCATAAAAAGAAACACCTTTGTTTATTAAACCAATTCTACGCTCCCTTCTCAATTCCTCATATGCTTGAGAAGCTGTCAATAGTGGAGATAGAGAGGCTAAATTGGCATTTTGAAACACTCTAACTCTATCAATAGACTGTAAACCTGTAGATATTAAGTTTAATTTAATATTTGCTTCCGCTAGCATTAGTTCATTTTCTTCGAAAGAACCAGCAATAGGTATTTCTGCAAGCCCTACAGTGGTGGAGGCATAATTTCCTCCATTTTCAATTGGGATAAATCTATACCTTGTTCCATACTGGAAACCTCTTCCAGATCTATTTACTACTGGATAACCAGGAGCGGATGTTGTCAAATTTCTCGTAGCTCTAGCATCACCAGGCTTAAAATCCTGAACTAAGCGTTCTGAAACAAATTCCCAACCAAAAAGCAATAATCTTGCAGGTGCCCATGCAGTTTGAGACACTAAATCATTAGCATTTGCGGAACGCATAGTAAATATCACATCAGATTGTCTGATTCCATTTGTAGCTAAATCTTTAACTGCAGTCCAATCAGCAGTAGTCATTGCAGAAACTTCCTTATTCACCAGAAGATTTCTAGCCTTATATGTATTCATGTTTCTTATCCACATATCTGGAGTTGGAACGCCTCCCTTACCAATTTGAGTGAAGTCAGGAATAATTCCTCTCAATAAATCTGTGTAAGTAGCATTAACTGTAAGGCCATTAAGAGATTGAATTGCTAAATCAAAGTTTTTATTAGCTTCTACAATAATATCCTTATTGGTAACAAAATTACCTGTGGTTTTATTCGTTTCACTATTTACTAAACCAGCGATATATATTGACCCAATTCTAGAGTAAGCAAAACCTTTCCACCAATAAGCCCATGCATTAATAATTTTTTTCTTAGTTTCTGCATCTGTACCTAAATTTAATTTTGGAGATTTTAAGGCCTCTAATAATAAATTAGCTTGATTATTAACGAAATAACATGATTGCCATTCGTTAAGAAATGCGTTATCATTCCCGAAAGATCTATCATTTCTAGCTCTTAATTCAGCAATTTGACTTCCTCCTTGGGGTGGAGTTAAGACAGTACCATTGCTTAAAGTAATTGATGTTGGTTGATTAGCCCACCTCCAAGAAAAATTACCTGCTGATATAAAATAGGTGTCACCCATTGAATTATGATAACCTTGCCCAAGCCACCAGTATTCCAATCCAAATTTACCATAAATCCCCAAAGCTGTTCTTCTTAAACCTTCTTCTGATTCTAAAGAACCTAAACCGGGCGAATTAGGATTCGATAAATCCAATATTGATTTTTTACAAGATTGTGTTGTCAATATTAATAGTAAGATTGACAAACTTATTTTTATTTTTTTCATAATATTTATTTAAAATCCTAATGAAATACCTACTTGATAAGACCTGAAATTTGGAAAAGCGTACAAATCTAAACCTCTATTAAGTGGATTATTAATATTTGCCGCTGCTTCTGGATCTATACCACTATAATTAGTTATGGTAAATAGATTTCTAGCAGAAAAAGTTAATTGAGCGTTTTTAATCCTCTTGATATTTAATAAATCGCTAAAGTTGTAATTGATGGATAAATCTCTAAATCTTACAAAAGACGCATCTTCAACAAAATATGAATTGGTATTATTTGTTTGATACAATGAATTGTAATAATTAACAAAAGCGCCTGTTTCCGCCCCAACAGTTATCGCTTTGTCCAAATCCCCGTGAATTAAATCATTATATAGCCATTGTTTAGTTTGATTATAGGCTTGATTACCTTGAACCCAGTCTATTTGGAATGATAATCCCAAATTTTTGTAAATAGAAAATGTATTTACAAATGAAACATTGAAATCTGGATTAGGGTCACCAATCTGAGTTTGATCTGATGTAAATGAAACAGATTTAGTGGATTTATTAACTACCATACCATTAACAATAGCGTAATCACCTACATTAGCAGCTGGAATATATCTTACTCCATTTGGGTCTATTTGATCTACATTAGATAGCGGGGTTTTTCCAAAAAATGCACCAAGAGGCGCCCCTTCTCTAATAACAAATTGACCAGAACCACCTCCACCAACTACAATATCTTTTCCGTTAGAGATTTTATCAACAATTGTTCTACTAGTTCCAAATCTGGTAGAGAAATTCCATTTAAGATTTGATGAGTTTAAAACATCTGCATCTAATGAAAACTGAAAACCTTTAGAACTAAAAGTCAATGCATTATCCAATATTGCTCCTGTACCCGCAGATAATGGTAAATCAATTGCTCTAATTACATCCTCACTTTTTCTGTCCCAATAAGTTGCGTTTAACTTTAAATTACTAAGCCATTTAGAAGAACTTAAGGCAATACCTAAATCAAGTCCTACCTCTGCTTCTTTAGATTTTTGCACTCCCAAATTTGGATTTCTTGCGGTTAAGGGTAAAGATAATGACCCGCTATTACCAATATTTTCAGAATTTAAAATTATAAATCTATCGTATGCACCTGGTTGTATTCCTGCTTCACCATAAGCTCCTCTTAACTTTACATCATAAAAAGTTTTATTTTTCAATAACTCACTAATCCTAAAGTAAGCATCACCTCTTGGAAATAAAAATGGCTCACTACCCGCACCAAAAGCAGAAGAATAATCTACTCTAAATCCACCAGATACTCCAAAAAGATCAGCATAATCAATTTTTTGATTTACTAAATAACCAAAAGTTATAAAATCAGTGACTGATTGGGTATTATCTTTTGTTGCTGCCGCATTTAAAGAGAATGGAGGAAAACCGGGGAATCCTGTACCTCGGGTAGTAACATTCTCAAAACTTCTTTTTCTATAATCATAGGATATTTGGGTATTGGTTTGAATTGGGATATTTAGATTAAAATCCTTTTTGAAATCAGTAGCAATGTAAGCTGTAGCTAAAGAGTTGATTAAGGTTTCTTTGTCTCTATCAAATGTTATTCTTCCATTGATTGGCGTAATGCCAGTACCTGGTGTTGTAGTATTTAACTGAAAACCAATTTGATCGGAAAAATCATACCTATAATTATCAATTCCGTATTTGTAGTTCAGTGTTAAAAATTTAGGAAATTTATAATTAACATCTAAACCTTGTACAATACGCGTATTTTTAGCATCATATTGTCTGAACTGAAAATTATAAAAAGGATTTACAGAGTTTCGCAACTCAGGATTAGGTATAAAATTTCCTTTAGTGTCTTTGAATTCTAAATCCCAAAATTGCCTTGAGCTCAGAGCAGTTCCTAAGGCACTATTAATGTTATTAGCCCCTGTAATTCCACCTGTATTATTATCAGAAACTACTAATTGAGTAGTTGATCTAACAGTGAAATGTTTAAACATTGGTGCCGAATTATTTAAAAATTTCA
>JBKJLB010000396.1:0-12703 GCA_046597075.1 Pelobium sp. | reverse complement strand
GTTAATTGGAAGAAGAGATTAGTAAATCTCTTCTTCCAATTAACATAGAAGCATAATAAGCTAAAGTAGCTAAGGATGCTAATGCAGCAACCACATACGTCATCGCTGCCCACCATAAAGCATCTTTTGCTTGATCATTTTCTATGCTGGTTTGCATAATTCCTTTATTAGTTTGTAGCCATACTAAAGCTCTTTTACTCGCATCAAACTCAACGGGTAAGGTTATAAAACTAAATATGGTTAAGATAGCTAGTGCGCCAACTCCAATTGCCAATACGATGGTTATTTTAGAGAAAAACAATAACATAACACCAATCATCAATGTCCATTGAATTAAAGTGGAAGCCACATTTACCATAGGTACCATGGAAGATCTAAATTGCAACCTGAAACATATTCGTGATTTTGTCCCGGCTCAATAATCGGCTGTAAGCCAACAACTCCCTCTCCCTCTACTTCTCTTTTTGTTCCATTAGAATCAAAAATTACCCAATGTCTGCTTAATAGTTGCACAGCATAATCACCCAAGTTTTCAATCTGGATTTTGTAAGCAAACATAAAATGCTCGTTTACCGGATTTGAATACTCTGGTTGGTAGGTAGTTTCTACAGAAATCTTCACACCTTCAGTAATTTGTGCTACCATGTTTATAAATTTTGTTTTAATTTATTAGAATAATTTCAAAAAAGCAAAAAATTAGGCTAATTCTAAAAGAAACTTATTTCCTATGTCGTTTAAAACGTCTTCAATATGTTCAACACTATCAAGAGAAACAAGTTTCATTCTGTACTCTTTAAAATTCGGAATTCCTTTGAAATAATTTGCATAATGCCTTCTCATCTCAAAAATCCCTGTTTTTGGACCTTTCCATTCAATAGATTTTTGCAAATGAACTCGGCAAGTATCTATTCGTTCTTGTAAAGTTGGCCCTTCTAAATGTTCGCCTGTTGCAAAAAAGTGTTTTATTTCTCTAAATATCCAAGGATAGCCAATAGAAGCTCTTCCTATCATAATGCCATCAACTTCGTATTCCAATCTCCAATTTGCTGCCTTTTCAGGAGAATCTATATCACCGTTCCCAAAAATTGGAATTTTAATTCTCGGATTTCTTTTGATCTCTCTGATTAAAGACCAATCTGCTGATCCTTTATACATCTGAGCTCGAGTACGACCATGAATCGTTAATGCCTGGATGCCCACATCCTGCAAACGTTCGGCAACTTCATACACATTTTTGGTGTTATCATCCCATCCCAAGCGAGTTTTAACTGTTACTGGTAAATGAGTTGCATTCACAACAGCAGCAGTCATCTTCACCATTTTATCAATATCTTGTAATAAACTAGCTCCAGCTCCTTTGCAAGCTACATTTTTGACAGGGCAACCGTAATTGATATCAATTAAATCAGGGTTGGCTTGGGAAGAAATCTCCGCCGCTTGACGCATATGATCAATCTCGGAACCAAAAATTTGAATACCAATTGGGCGTTCATACTCGAAAATATCAAGTTTCTGACGACTTTTTGCAGCATCCCGAATCAATCCTTCTGATGATATAAACTCAGTGTACATCATATCCACTCCATTTTGCTTACAAACAAAACGAAACGGCGGATCGCTCACATCTTCCATTGGCGCCAACAAAAGTGGGAACGCTCCTAAATCAATATTTCCGATTTTAACTGACATTCAAAAATCTATTCCTTAATTTAACCACAAATTTATTAAAAAGTATTGACTATGATTGACACGAGAAAGTCAACAGCTTATCATCCAGCTTTATTACTTGTTTTTTTGGTTCTAATTTCGGCTGTTGCCGCTATAGTTTTTACCTTAATTGGGATGGTTTTTTGGTTTGCTATTGATTCAAACGCCTCTTTAGAAGCATTAACCAATGTTTCTGCATCAGAAAATATCACATTTATCAGAATTATACAAATATCCAGTACCATTGGTCTTTTCATTGTAGGACCAATTGCCTACTCTTTTCTTGCGGGGGTAAAAGCAAAACATTATTTCTGTTTTGATGAGAAAGTGAATTGGCGATTATTTTTTATTGTGGTTGCCTTAATGTTTTGTTCAAATGCTTTATTAGAATGGATTACCGCACTTAACCAAAAAATGAGTTTGCCAGAAGCGCTCCACGAAATGGAGATTTGGATGAAACAAAAGGAAGATGAGGCCGCTGAGTTGACAAAGCTTATTTTAGTGATGAAAAATTATTCGGATTTCAGCATTAACTTATTGATGATTGCTGTTTTACCCGCCATTGGCGAGGAGTTGTTTTTTAGAGGCGGCATACAAAACATTTTAATTCAATGGTTTAAAAATCATCATGTAGCAATTTGGGTTACTGCTATTCTTTTTAGCTCCATTCATTTACAGTTTTATGGTTTCTTCCCAAGGATGTTTTTAGGCGCTTTGTTTGGTTATCTTATGGTTTATGGAAAAAGTATTTGGTATGCCATTTTAGGCCATTTCTTAAACAACGGAGCAGCAGTAGTAATGGCTTACATCCTGCAAAAGCAAGGTAAAAGTTTAGATGAAATTGATAAAACACCATCATTTGAGTGGTATGGGTACCTAATAAGTGCTATTTTAACCTTAATTTTGCTTTTCACATTCTTTAAAATCTCGAAGAACGAGGAAAAGACTATTTCATATGAGTAATTGGATAAAAGTTTACAGCAATAGCCAGTTTTTTAAATCGGAAATTGTAAGACAAGTTTTGGTAGACCACGAAATTGAAGCCGTAATTATGAATAAGCAAGACTCGTCTTATAAATTTGGACAAGTAGAAGTTCATGTGGATGAGGCACATGCAGATAAAGCGAAGCAAATTATAGAAGAAAACGATCTTTAATGAAAACCCGAGCAATCACAGGTTTTATATTTCTTTTGGTGATGCTGGCAACTTTGCTAACTGGGCCATATACTTTCACTGGCTTTTACATTTTTTTAAGCTTGGTTTGCCTCATGGAGTTTTTCTCACTGATAAAAAAAACAGGCCTAAGACCACACCGAATCATCGGTTACGTTGCTGCTTTGGTTATTTTTGCTTCAGCAGCAGCTAGTCATTTTATGGCTTTTGAAACCAAATGGTTACTCGTTAACATTCCGCTTTTCTTTGGCATTTTCATACGCGAATTGTACAAAAAATCAGAGCTGCCGTTTAGCAATATAGCCTATACTTTTCTAGGAATTATTTATGCGGTTATACCTTTTGTATTCTTCTTTAGTTTAGCTTTTATCTCCGGGACTTATAATTTTCATTTGGCTTTGGGGTTCTTTCTGATGCTTTGGGGAAACGACACGGGCGCTTATATTTTTGGGATAAACTTTGGGAAACATCGCTTATTCGAAAGGCATTCTCCAAAAAAATCTTGGGAAGGTTTCATCGGTGGAATTATCACTAGCCAAATAGTGGGTTATATTTTGTCGCTTTATTTTATCGACTACGCATTACAGCATTGGCTGGTGATGGCTTTTATTATTTCTTGCTTTGGCACTTTGGGTGATTTGGTAGAGTCTATGTTTAAGCGAAGCATTGATATTAAAGACTCTGGTAGCATTTTACCCGGGCATGGCGGATTACTAGATCGCTTTGATGGCTTGTTACTTTCGGCACCTGTTGTTTTCGTTTACCTCTATTTGATTACTTATTAGTAATTTTGTCAAAAATTCATACACACTATGACCATTCATAAAGAAGGCTATACCTCACTTGCACTTTGCACACTATTTATTTTTGTTACCAATTGGTTGGTGAACTATTACATCCCCAATGCAACATGGTTTGTTTGGCTTTGGTATATTTTTTCTGCCTTTTTGTTTCTGACTATTTTACAGTTTTTTCGTAGCCCATCTCGTACTTTAACCACCAATGATCGTCAGGTTATTTGCCCTGCAGATGGTAAAGTAGTTGTTATTGAAGAAACTGAAGAAACAGAGTTTTTAAAAGATCAACGTATTCAATTATCAGTTTTCATGTCGCCTGTAAATGTGCATGTAAACCGTAACCCAATAAGTGGTGTTGTTAAATTTTTTAAATATCACCCAGGTAAATTTTTAGTGGCTTGGCATCCAAAATCATCTACAGAGAACGAGCGAACAACTACCGTTGTGGAACATAAAAATGGAATGCAGGTGTTGTATCGTCAAATAGCTGGTGCACTTGCCCGCCGCATTGTTTGGTATTTAAAAGAAAACGACCAAGTAGAGCAAAGCCAAGAGTTTGGTTTCATCAAATTTGGTTCTCGTGTAGATCTTTATCTGCCTTTAGGTTCTAAAATCAATGTGAATATAGGCGAAGTGGTACAAGGTGGTGTCACCGTTTTGGCTACGCTGCCAAATGCTTAGAAAAGCAATTTTATCGCAATTATTAAAGGTCAGTCTTGCTGTACGTTCATACTGCTCTAGGCATTAGGCACAAAGGCCGGTATCCACTGCCATCAAGTTTATTTTTGAGAGACTTTTGCTAATATTTAAGATGGCTACTTATGTGTTGTCTCCTGCCGTCGACGTGACTTTAATCGGAGCGTCACCTCGAGGAAACGAGAGGTCTCACTTTTGAAAATTCATTATGCCAATACGTTTCTATAATCTTATTTTATTAACATATAAGTCCAGATATCTGGTAAAATAGCATTAGAACCTACTGTTGAATTATGATAAGAAATGGCAGGAATATTTAATGATAGTGCGTGTTTATTTGAATATGGTGTTGTTAAATTATCTGCCAAAACAGGGTTTTGGTTAACATCTAATAAACCAATTGCTCTTAAATTTGATACTTGATAAGAAAATGATGCAATTTCATCTTGCGAATGGAGTAAGGCAAACTGTTTAATTAGAGGCGTTTTTCCTGATTGAGATAGCCAATTTGCAGGACTATTAAAATAAGTGCTATAATCATTTGGACCTGATAGCATTACAACCCTTTCAACTTCCTCTTTCTTGGCTAAATAACAAGCATGGCCTGATCCTTGCGAATGTCCAGCAACTATTATTTTGCTCCATTCCAAAGTATTAGCTGATGTTAAATATTGTTTCCAGTTTTGATCTGGATAAGTCGCATTTAAAAATAGGATTAGTTTGAGTGTACGCGTTGCTATGCTATTTAAGTTATCAATGGTAACTGCATTACTTACTTGATTTCCGAAACAAACTTCATCCCTATAATTATCAAAAACATATGGGTCTGTACTTGTGCCTAAAGTTGCCGCAGGAACATTGTTTGGATAAGAAAGACTAATCACGTCTAAACCAATGCTTGCGGCATGATTACAAATTAATTGATAGTTTTTTGGAACACTGAAACTGCCCCCAATAAATAAAAGAAGTTTATTGACATGTGTATTTGTGTTTCTAACGATGTAGTGACTTTCTTGCGTTTCAGCATAATTAACATCGGTTTGCTTTGGTGTTACCAAAACAGAAAGGTTTTGACCAATAGAATTATTCTGATTAGGAGAGCTCTCTTTTTTACAAGAAAAAGCCAGCAGGCTAATAAATAGTATTAGTAATTTTTTCATCGCATTCATTGATATTCTGAATAGGATAGACTTTAAAAATGTACTGTGGTTTAATAGCTATTTTAATTGTATAATTTTCACTACTCGCTAATAAAACAACTTTGCTTTGTCTGTAAAACCATCAAATACTGGTTTTAGAAAATTACGCTCATAGCTGATGATACATTTTGTATCGTTGGCATATTTTAATGCTGCTAGGCATTTTGGCGAATTTAGAATTTCGTTTCTATAGCTTTCATACGCTGCCAAAGAAGGAAAAGAAAAAGATGCATAACCCACATTATTGGCGCCCTCATGAGGTAACAAATAACCATGATGTAAGCCGCCCATTTCATTCACCAAGTCTATCCAAAGTTTTCCGTAATGCTCAAACTCGTTCACTTTGGCTGGGTCGATGAGGTATTTTATGAAGCAGGTTGTCATTTTTTTATATTTAAGTTTTAAACTGATGCAATTCTCGATGACACCATAGTCATGAAATAGTTCGCAAAATTAATTGTGATTTTAAGAAATACTGCTTTATATTTCACAATCCTAAAATAGTTCTTTTTTCAATAAAAATATTCAACTGCATTAGTATAGAAAAGCGAGTGATGAAAAAACCTCAATAGCAGCACAACCCCAACCCAAATAAACCTGATAGCAATGGAAAGCCCGCAGGCCAAAAGCGAGCGGACTTGTAATGAATAGCAGGACTGTCGCAACCCAAAGGCGGTGAAATTGCTTTTCCCAAATGGGATTCCCTTCAAACTAAAAAATCTGAACAAATAGCTGTAAATTCAAGCTCCTGAAAAAAAATTTAATAGAAATGGAGGGTAAGCGAAGATGGCTGCGGTATATTGCTTGTACGCGTATTGTTTTATTTAATGCTTTAGCACTTGGAGAAAGAAGATTTTAAACTCTTGTTCGATACTTATTTTGATGCGATAAAAAACTACCTTTTTTACAGGGTGGGCGATGTGGATATTGCCACCGACATTACGCAGGATGTTTTTATGCGCATTTGGGAGAAACAGATGAAATTAGATATGAACAATGCCAAATACCTGCTGTACAAAATTGCCCGAGATATGCTGGTGAGTAAATACCGCAGAATGGAGGTGGAAAATAAATACGTGAACCGCATGCAGTTTGAAATGACGGAAGTATTTACAGATGATAGTTATGATTTTAAACAACTGCAAAAGAAATACGATGATGCTTTGATGCGATTACCGGAGAAACAACGGTCGGTATTTTTGATGAGCAGGAGTGAAGAATTAAAATACGCAGAGATTGCGGAACGCCTAGACATTAGCATTAAAACGGTTGAAAAAAGAATGTCGAATGCGTTGTTTTATTTAAGAAAGGTTTTAGCATGAAAGATATGCAAAAGAATAATTTAAAAGACCCAGTGGATTTAATTGACTGGATGAAACCCATGGAGGCAAAAAGAAGTAAAGCAGATGTTTGGGCGGAGTTGGAACAGATGATGGACCAACCCAAAGCAGCTAAGGTGAAGAGCATGAGGTTTTCGACTTGGAGCGTGGCGGCCAGTATTGCTATTGTGTTATCGTTAAGTTTATTGGCAACAGCAAGGTTTTATACCACCACAATTAATTGTGAAGCGGGTTTGCAAAAAGCAGCAACTTTACCAGATGGCTCTTCGGTGGTATTGAACTCAGCTTCATCCTTAAGTTATCACCCGTTTTGGTGGTCGTTTGATAAAAAAGTAAAATTAAATGGTGAGGCATTTTTTGAAGGGGAACACGCTAAAAATTTCACAGTAATATCAGAAAAAGCGGAGACTACTGTTTTAGGAACCAGCTTTAATATTTACGCTCGTGATGATAATTACACCGTAACTTGTGTTACTGGAAAGGTAAAAGTGTTGGCGCACACCACTAAACAAGCGGTAATTATTAGGCCCAATCAAATGGTTTCTTTAAATAATTCTGGTAATTTAACATCTAATTTAAATGTGGACGCTCAGCTTGCGACAGAATGGACTAATAATCAATTTATCTTTACTCAGGTTCCGTTAAAGAATGTTTTCTTAGAAGTATCTAGACGTTACGGAATAAGTATTGAAGGACTTGAAAACTTAGACCAGCCCTATACGGGGAGTTTTGCAAAGCAAGATGAAATTGAGGATGTTTTAGCTATTATTTGTAAACCTTTTGCACTTGAATATAAAAAATTACCATCGGGAGAATTCGTTATTGAACAAGCGCCATAATTGGCGCTTATTCCCTTTTGTAGTTTTATTTTTTTTGCTGTTTTTTGCTCAAAGCTTGTTTGCCCAACAAGCTATTGTTGTTAAAGCTAAAAGTCAGCCACTTAATAAAATAATTACTGCATTAAGAGATCAATATGATGTGAAGCTTTCATTTAATGATGATAAGCTGGCTTCTTACGTAATTGATATTGATAAAAGTTTTGCTTCTGTGGAAGATGCCCTTCGTTTTTTAGTGAAGGGCTTGCCCTTAAATATCGAACAGGTGAATGATGTATTTATCATTACCAGCCAACGATTAAATGCAGCCGGGCGAAAGTATTTTTTATCTGGCCAAGTGATTGATGGCAGAGATGATGAAACGCTTCCGTTTGCCAGTATAGTTATTGATGGTTATCCATTAATTACCGACCAAAAAGGGAATTTCTCTTTTTCATCCACTACAGATTCTACCTTTAATTTGCGCCTTTCTTATTTGGGTTATTATAAACTAGATACGCTGGTGAGCGCCAATCCCAATTTGGTTATCAAACTTTATCAAAACAGCATTAACATTCAGGAGGTGGTTTTATCTAGTGAACAATCTGAAAAAAGTTTAGATACCACCTACAACGCAGGAAGCTTAAAAATAAACCACACTGTTGGTCAATATTTACCAGGCAGTAGCGATAATTCTGTTTATAATCTATTACGCTT
The DNA here is from genome assembly GCA_046597075.1 of Pelobium sp. GTDB lineage: Bacteria > Bacteroidota > Bacteroidia > Sphingobacteriales > Sphingobacteriaceae > Pseudopedobacter. The sequence goes on along the minus strand of JBKJLB010000396.1, from coordinate 4,258 downwards.
GCAGCCCGGTATTTTAGCTGCTGGCGAGCAATCCAATGACTTAATTATTTGGGGGAGTTATAGAGGACAAACCAAACTTTCTTTTGATGGATTTACTGTTTTCGGTTTGAAAAATTTTAATGACAATATTGGAGCCATCAATCCTTTAATTACCAAAGATTTATCGATACAGAAAGGAGGATATGGTGTGGAGCAAGGTGATAGAGTTGGTGGGGTTGTAAATATTACTGGAGTTGATGGTGGAATTATTAGACCTTCCATAAAAGCAACTGTAAACAATTTAACTTTAAATCTTTCGGCCAGTACGCCTTTGTTTAAAAACACATCGCTAGTAATTGCTGGGCGACAAACTTATTATAATTTGTATGATAGTTACAGTTTAGCTCCGCCGCCAAATAATAACACCAATACCATTAGACAGATAGATTTAACAGTAAAACCTGATTATACTTTTGCGGATTACAACCTAAAATTCTCTGGACGATCTAACAAAGGGGATGATTATTACCTGAGTTTATTTACCGGGAACGATAATTTTAACTCTTCTTACACCACTAATCAATATAATTTCAACATCATTGGATCAAATTTAGAGAAAAATGATCAGTTTGGTGGAGCCGCTTTTTACTCTAAAAACTGGGCAAACGGCGGTATATCTAATGTTACTTTTGCCTCGTCTGGACTGAATAACTACACTTCAAAAAATGTTGATTTAAGAAAGCCTGCTGATAATCGTTATACCAACAGAAGTGCTGATTTAACAAGAAATGATATCACCGAAACCAGTATAAAGTTTACACATAAATTACCTGCTACTAAAAGCTCTAATTTGCTTTTAGGTTTAGGTTTCATCAATAACAAAACCAGTTTGAAGCAGGACTCTTCGGCAATACAAAAGCTGAATAATTTATATGAAAGCAATAGAATTAATTCGTTTATAGAAGATGCTTATTTTGTTTCTTCACGGTTTAAAATCACGCCAGGCATTCGGGCAGATTTAGATTTAGAACTTCAAAAAGTATATGTGCAACCTAGGCTGGCTACTACTTATCAATTTAATCCAAATTTTAAACTGTCTGCCTCTTGGGGTCTGTACAATCAATTTATTGCTTATAATGGGGTAATAGATGATAAGGGAAATTTCCGTTATCAGTGGACTGTAAGTGATGGTAAAAATGTTCCTGTTTATCGTTCGCAACATTGGGTTTTAGGCTCTTCATTTGAGAAAAATCAGTTTTGGTTTAACACCGATATCTACTTAAAAAACACCAATGGCATCACTCGTTTTGTTGTTGGTAAAGAAGGTCGTAGAAGCATTGCTGGAGAAAGCAGGGCAATAGGGATAGACTTCCTGATTAAAAAAGAACACAAAGGGAATATGGCTTGGGTGGCTTATTCATTAAGCAGTACGCAAGAAAGTTTCCCCAAGAGAATTGGCAATAGAACTATTGAAGAATACAGAAGAGCGCCACAAGATCAAAGACATGAATTAAAGTTTGCGGGCGTATTAAATCTTTCTCCTTTTTATTTTTCCGGAAATTATGTTTACGGATCTGGGTTTCCGAGTACGAATCCGATGGATGATCCAAGCATTAATCAATTGGCGTATAACCGTTTAGATATGGCGGCCACTTATCGTTTTGCTAAAAAGAGATATGGTTTAGAAACAGGTATTTCTATTTTGAATTTGTTTAATACTCAAAATATAAAAGCCAGTAATTTTGAAAGAATTCCGGCAGAGCAAAACACTTTGAACATTTATTCTCAGGCGGTTCCTTTTACACCAACACTTTTCTTAAAGTTCTCTCTTTAATTTTTCTGTTTTCTTTTTGGGGGTAAATTCAACCATCCTCGGTATTGTTGTATATCAGCTGAATACAAAAATACTATAGGCTTTGGCCTCATTTTAAAATTAAACAATTAAAGAAATAGAAAATGAAAGCAATAATTAATCTTAGAAACGCAATTGCGCTAATAGCCTTATTCGTAATAGGCTTTACCGCGTGTGAAAAATCAGATTCAGGTAGTCCTACAGACTTTGGCACTCAGCTTGGAGCCGTTGCGATTGCATCAACAAACGCTGTATCTGGCCTTCAAACTACCACATCAACAACAGACTCGCTTTATGCCATGGGCGCTTGCAATAAGGACCATAAAAGAACAAAAGTAAATGCAGAAGCTTTACCAGCAGCAATCACTAGTTATATAACCACCAATTATGCTGGCTATACTTTTATTAATGCTTTTAGTACTGCTACAATTAGTACAAATACTTTAGATGCTTACGTAGTGGCCTTTAATTTTAATGGTAAACCAATTGCCTTAAAGTTTGATGCTAAAGGATTGTTTATTAAAGTTTTGGAATTAAGAGAAGGTCGCGATATGAAGAAAGGTGGAGATCATCACCTAGGTGGATGTTTTGAAAATAGAGATGGCAAACAAAGAGACACCATTGCTTTAAGTGCATTATCTGCAAATATTAAAGCTTATTTTACTACAAATTATGCTAAAGATACTTTAAAAGCGGCTTTCACCAATAAAGACGGAAGTATTATTGTGATCAGTAAAAATGTGAGTTTCTTTGCATCTGCATTTAAAACTGATGGAACTTTTATTAAAAGAGAAGCTTTGCCATACCGCCCTGGAAAAGATAAAGAAATTGCACAATCGGCTTTGCCTGCAAATGTAACCTCTTATTTAAGCACAACTTATCCTAATTATGTGTTCAAAAAGGCTTTTTCTAATTTAGATAATGGCGTTTTAAAAGGCTATTTGGTAATTATTGATGCCAATATGACTAAATATGCTATCGTATTTGATGCAACAGGAGCTTTTGTTGCGGCAAAGGTAATAAGGTAATTTTCTGAATAGTTTGATGGTAAGGGATGGGCTCGAAATTGAGCTCATCCCTTTTTCAATAATTATTTATTGAGTTTTTTAAAAGTATCATAGGTAATCCACTATTTTATCCTTTATTTCATTAATATCATTAAATGAGCGTAATTTGGCTTACATTAATAAACTAATATTATGTTCGATAAAATTTTTGAAGCTCAACAAAAAGCTGAAGAAGTAAAGAAAAGACTAGGAAACATCAGCGTAAGTGCTGAAGTTGAAGGCGGCGCCATTAAAGTAACTGCAACAGCTAATAAGCTCATACAGTCAATTGAAATAGAAGAAGATTTCTTAAAAGAGAACGGGAAAGAAGGGATAGAAGACTTGTTGGTTGTGGCAATTAATAAAGTATTGGAACAAGCAGAAAATGTTTCGCAAGCAGAAATGGCTGCTGTTACACAACAAATGTTAGGTGGTATGGGCGGGCTAGGAAACCTTTTTGGAAAAAAATAGTTAATCTAAAAAACGTTCACAATTATGAAAGTTAATTATTTAGGCCATTCTACATTCTTATTTGAAATATCTGGTAAAAAAATATTAGTTGATCCATTTATATCACCAAATGAATTAGCAAGCCATATTAAAGCAGATGAAATTTCTTGTGATTATATTCTAATTTCTCACGGGCATGGAGACCATGTTGCGGATTTGATACCAATTGCCAAACGTACTGGAGCAAAAGTGGTAAGCTCATTCGAGATTATTGACTGGTGCGCAAAACAAGGTATTGAAAATGGCCATCCAATGAATTTAGGTGGAATTTGGAAATTTGATTTTGGAACGGTGAAAATGGTTTATGCTTCACATTCAAACTCTTTACCTGATGGCACTTATGGAGGAACTGCTGCTGGTTTTATTATTAAGGCAGAAGGTAAAACCATTTATTATGCTGGTGATACTTCATTAAACCAAGAGATGAAATTAACAGGCGAGTTGAACAAGATTGATTATGCTTTTTTACCTATCGGCGATAATTTTACCATGGGTATTGATGACGCGGTAATTGCTGCTGATTTTATCAAATGTAAAAACATTATTGGAATGCATTATGATACTTTTGGCTATATTAAAATTGATCACGATCAGGCTAAGAAGGCTTTCTCCAACGCTGGATTAAATTTGCATTTGTTAGAAATTACAGATGATGTTTCAAAAGCTACAGCTTTATAACCAACAAAAAAGGAGCCATAAAGCTCCTTTTTTATTTGCGTTTTGTAAAAGTGCAAACTAACCGATAACAGTTCCGTTCTCAATTACTGCGTTTTTCTTTACCACTACAATTCCCTGTTTTATAGTATGTGTTTCGTGTTCAGCATCAGCCAAATGAGAGCCACCGTTGATGGTCACATCATTTCCAATAAAA
>JBKJLB010000200.1:0-4575 GCA_046597075.1 Pelobium sp. | reverse complement strand
ATTTATTTAACAGAGTTAGATAATGGGGTGATTTGGTGTAACAAGACTAATGAAAGAACTTTGGGTTATAGTATGAGCGAAATTCAAAGAATGGGAGGATTAAATTATTTATATGATGTAGTTCACCCAGATGATCACAACATACCTGATAAAAGCATTGCGCATTTCACCCAGCGTCCTGATCAGCAGTTTGGAGGAGTTTTTAGATGCAAGCATAAGGATAGTCAAAACTATAAATGGTTTATTGGTTGGGGTAAGGTCATGCAAAGAGATCTGGAAGGTAGTAAAGTTCGTGTCTTAAATGTTGATGTAGATTTAAGCCCTCAGATGGATACAGATAGACAGATAAGAGCAATTTTAGCAGAAAATCTTAAGCTTCAGCATCGTTTGGTTTTAGAATCGCTTACCAAGCGAGAAATCGAAGTATTGATAAAAATAAGTTTAGGACTGTCTTCAAAGGAGATTGCCGATGACTTATATGTAAGTAAACACACTATAGAAACACACCGAAAAAATCTATTAAGAAAGCTAAAAGTAAGTAATATTGCTTCTTTGGTTTTGTTTTGTAAAGAAACTGGGTTAATTTAAAATAGTTATATATTGAATATTATTGAAGAGTTAATCTTTGGCTTAAAAGAACTATCATTATTAGAAAGTCTAGCTGTTTTCTTCTCATTCTCGAGTACTGTTTTCCTAATTTATAATCACGTTTTAGTTTTCCTTTCACCATCCTTGGCTCATCATTATACGTTTGGTTGCTGTACCAATCTGGGATATATGCCGAGATTCTTATTAGTATTTATTTTATAGTGACTTCTATTATTGGTTGGTATTATTGGAGTAGGGGTGTTTTTGATCTAGGACCACCAATTATAGAAAGAGCAAACTCAACTGATTGGAAGATTGTTATTGCTTGTTTCCTGTTTTTTTATTTAATACTGCATTACTTTTTGGATAATTTCACAGATAGCAATATTGTGTTTTTTGACTCGCTGACTACCTCGCTAGCTTTTGTGGCTACCCTATTAATGATAAGAAAAAGGATTGAAAACTGGGTTATTTGGATAATTGCAGTAGCTATTATTATACCCATTTGCTTTTATAAACAACTTTATTTAACCTCTATATTCTATGTTTTCACCTTGGGCTTAAATATTACTGGGTTGATTAAGTGGAATAGCATTTTAAAGGCAAAAGAGGTGAGGTTATAAATTGGATTATAATTAAGCAGAATATTATTTCGGGTCGCAGATTTTAGTATGAATGCTATGTTTACCCATTTGATCACTAATTATAAGCTTTTGATAGTTTTTTAGCTTCCTACCTTTTGTTCTATTGCGAATTTGATGAGTTCGGCAATGTTTTTTAAACCTAATTTTCTAAGTACGTTTTTTCTGTGCGTATCAACTGTATATGCAGATAAGAAAAGTAATTCGGCTATTTTAACGTTAGAATGCCCTTCAACAATTAGGCTGCATATTTCAATTTCTCTGCTGGAAAGCTTGTACTTACCATTAAAATCATCTCTGAAATAAGTGGACTTTTTGGGTTTCGATATTCCATTATCATTTAATACATATGTCCCTTCAAATACTTCTCTGATGGTGTTTTTTAAAATGTCTGGTTCAGTATCTTTTAAGATATAAGCATCTATACCTAAATCGTAACAATCATGGAGTAATGTTTCTTCGGCATACATGGAAAGAATGATTCTTTTGACATTTAGATCTGGGTATTCATTTAATTTGGCGAGTGTATGTCGTCCGTCGAATTCGGGCATGTTTAAATCTATTATGGCAACATCTACTTCTTGGTTATTCACAAAATCTATCATAGACCTACCATCATTAAAAATACCTCTAATGTTAAAGTCTTTTTCATCTGCAAGTATACTTGCTAAGCCTTTTGCAAATAGGGTGTGGTCATCGGCTATGACAATATTGATCATGAATAGGATAATAATATAATTGCTGATTTAGTCATATCTAATTAAGGGGTTTATATTCCGTTTACTTTTGCTGTGATTTCTGCAATATCTAACACTTCGATTTCATTTTCTTTGTTGAAGTTTTTAACACCATCATTGATCATGGTCATACAAAATGGACAGCCTACGGCTACAATTTCTGCTTTGGAATCTAAAACATCTTCCATTCTTTCGATGTTGACGTCTTTTTTTCCTTTTTCGGGTTCTTTGAACATTTGTGCCCCACCAGCACCGCAACATAAACCGTTAGACTTACATCTTTTTAGTTCTACCAAGTCGGCATCTAAAATCTCTAAAGCTGCTCTAGGCGCTTCGTAAACTTCGTTTCCTCGACCTAGGTAACATGGATCATGAAAAGTGATTTTCTTGCCTTTAAAATCACCTCCTTCGGCTTTTAATTTTCCTTGAGTGATTAAATCTTGAATGAGTTGCGTATGATGAATGACTTCGTAATTACCGCCAAGCTGTGGATATTCGTTTTTTAGCGTGTTGAAGCAATGTGGGCAGGCTGTTACTATTTTTTTGACTTCGTAGCCATCTAGCACCTGAATGTTCATCATGGCTTGCATTTGAAAGAGAAATTCGTTTCCTGCTCTTTTTGCAGGGTCACCAGTGCAGCTTTCTTCGGTACCTAAAACCGCGAATTTGATACCTACATGAGTTAGAATTTTTGCGAAAGCTTTGGTGATGCGTTGCGCTCTTTCGTCATAACTGCCAGCACAGCCTACCCAAAATAGAATTTCTGGTTTTTCTCCGGCAGCCATCATTTCTGCCATTGTTGGTATTTTTATATCTGTGATTTCCATTTTAATTCTGTTGTGGGTTATCAGTTAACAGTTTTCTTTTGTGAGTTTTTAGTTGTTATTTGCTAGATAAAATTATGCGTATTCTTTTTTGCGTTAACGATAGTAGCGGCATCCTTTTTTTGTGCGCCCTTCGACTCCGCTCAGGGTGACAAAAAAAGATACAGCGAATAGCGTGTTTAAACGCCCAAACATTAATCTTTTGTTGCCCAATTTAATCTGTCGGCTGGTGAATATTTCCATGGGGCGCCATTATTTTCGACGTTAGAGAACATGGCGTTTAAACTTCCTGTTACGTTTGATTCTTCCATTACGGCATAGCGACGTAAATCTACGATGATGGCCAATGGATCTATGTTAACCGGGCAGGCTTCTGTACAGGCATTACAAGTTGTACAAGCCCATATTTCTTCGCGAGTGATGTAATCGTCTAATAGTGACTTACCATCGTCGTAATCTTTCCCGTTTTTAGCTTTGTTGTTGCCTACTTCTTCTAAACGATCTCGGGTATCCATCATGATTTTACGTGGAGAAAGTAGCTTACCTGTTTGATTTGCTGGGCAAACGGAGGTACAACGGCCACACTCGGTACAGGTGTAGGCGTTCATGAGTTGCACCCAGTTTAGATCTTGCACATCTTTTGCACCAAAACGACCGATGGCATCAGCCGGAGGAGGTGTAAAGGAGGGATCGAGCATGGCTTTCACTTCGTTGGTTACACTTTCCATATTGGTAAATTGCCCTTTATTATTGAGGTTGCTGTACCAAGTGTTTGGAAACGCTAATATGATGTGGAAATGCTTGGAAATGGGCAGGTAATTTAAAAATGCTAATATGCCAATGATGTGAAACCACCAGCAGGCTCTTTCTATGAGTTCTAAAGCTTCGGGACTGTTTGGTAGGAGACCTGTTAAGTATTGAGACACTGGAAAGCTTCCTGCTATTATGTAGTGACCATATCCAGCTAGTTGCAGTTTATAGTCGGCGGCATTCATGGTTAAGAATGCGCTCATTAATAGCACTTCGATGATTAAAATATAAAGGGCGTCGGCTTTTGGCCAGGCTTTCATTTCGACCCCAGAAAATCTTTTAAGACCCAACACCACTCTGCGGGCCAAGAAAACGATAACGCCAACTAAAACTAATAGCGCTAGGATTTCGAATGAGCCAATTAAAAAGCTGTAAAAACTGCCTAAGAATGCGAAAATACGGTGGGTGCCAAAGAGGCCATCTATGATGATTTCTAATACTTCTAGGTTGATGATGACGAAACCTACGTACACAAAAAGGTGCATGATGCCTGCCACTGGGCGACGTACCATTTTGGTTTGGCCCATGGCTACTTTTGCCATTGTAGCCCAACGTTCTGGTTTATTATCAGACCGATTAATGTCTTTACCGAGGTTAATATTGCGAATGATTTTGCGAACCTGTATGGTGAACAGGATAACGGCAGCTATAAATATGACAAAAAAGATAATTTGTGCGATCATTTATATTGAAATTGGTTTTGCAAGCTAAGATAATGAAAGTGGCGGAATTAAATTTACTATGCAAGCATAATATTTTTATTTAGAATGATTTTAATGGGAAATGGCATTGTATTGTTTTGATTATGAGTTTCTTATTGTTTTGTTTGGTGTTGGGGTATGTTTTTTTTAAAATTTATTTGTGTTTTAACAAAAAGAGCCTACATTTGCAATCCCTAACAATTACCAAATTGGGAAATGGTAGGGTGCCTTAGCTCAGTTGGTAGAGCAAAGGACTGAAAATCCTTGTGTCGCT